>JAKAGL010000314.1 GCA_021815535.1 bacterium | reverse complement strand
CTGTTCTCCCTCGCTGTGCCCTTCGTGTCCCACGCAGCTTTTGCGGAGGAGGAAAAGAAGGAGGCCTGCCTTGACGGCTGCCACGAAGATCTTGCGGCAGTGAAGGACAAGCGGCACGCGAAGCTTGCGTGCGTCGAGTGCCACCCGTCGGTCAAGGACGGCACGAAACATTTTGCATTGGGACGCACCGTTCCCGGCATGGCGCTGGCGATGCCGGACCGCCGCACCGTGTACATGACCGGCGGCGGGGCCTACGCCGGATTTTTCATGTTCACCGCCGATGACCGGAACGACCTGTCATCCGGCACGCTTTATATCGCCAAGTGGCGGCAACAGATGCACGGCGCCGAGATCAAATGGGTGCCGTTGGGGCACAGCTCCGACAAAGAGATCGGCGCGATACTCAAGCAGGGATTGGCATTTACCGACATCTTCGATGTGGGCGATCCGCTGGTCTGCCCCACGGGATACCACATCGTCAAGGCGGGGCCCAGCGGCGTCAACTGCCTCCGGCTTCGCGACGGCAAGAACGGCAGCGCCGTCTCCCCGAAATTCGGCACGCGGACAAGCCCCCTTATGGCGGCGGCCTTTCTGGAGCCGGGGCGGTACGGCGCGCTGATGGGAGGCACCACCGAGTGGAACGACGCCAAAGGCCTGGCGTATGACGACGATCACAACACGCTGTATATGGCGGTGGGCAGCATCTCCGGCGGCATGGTGAACAACCTCGACCCGGTGAACCACATGCGTATGCCCAAGAACATCTGCGGCGGCATTCTACGGTTCAAGCTGGAGGCCGCGCACGATACGGTGGGAAATAAAATCAACAGCCCCTACGCCGCCGCGTGGGCCGAACTGGTATCGGAGGGGGTGCCCCTCTCCCCCGGCCTGCCGTATGCGGACGAGAACGGCTGCCATCCCGATTTCATCGCGGGGCCGGACGGCTTGGGATACATCGGCCACGACGTGATGCTGATCGGCGAAGACAGCCCGCTGCATTTCAACAACTACGCGTGGGCATACGATGTGCAGCGCAAAACGCTCACCCGGATCGCCAGCGCGCCGTCGGGGGGCGGCATCAGCGGCGGGTTCGCCACGCTCGATGCGGGGGAACGCTCCTACATCTTCATGAACGTGCGGCATCCACTGGGCAATGCCGCAATGAACGCCGAGGGAAAACAGGCCAACCGCCCGCTGCTGGATAGCGCCACCGACCAGCAACGCAAAGGGTATATCGGCTACATCTCCGGCCTCCCCAACCTGGGGCGGTAATAGGGAGCATTTCAAAAAACGGTTGGAGACCTGCCAGGAAAAATGGTGCGCCCGGCTGGATTTGAACCAGCGGCCTTTCGCTCCGGAGGCGAACGCTCTATCCCCTGAGCTACGGGCGCACAACAAGAGAAGCATTATAGACGTTTGCGCGCCGCCCGGTCGATAAAAATTATTGGACATAGTTATCTTAGACACATCAAGCGCGGTATTCATGAAGAAAGCTTCCCCCATTGGAAAAGGGGGGCCAAGAAGGGAATTTGTTGAAAAAATCCCTCCCTGCCTCTCTTTTTCAAAGGGAGGGGCGGAACGTGCAACGCACAACCCGACGCCGATGTCCGCTGTAGTGGGCAATTAAAGAAAACACGGGGTTACTGGCGCGGGGGGAAGGTAACGGTCACCCGCAATCCGCCGAGGGGGGCGGCGGAAAATTCGATATGGCCGTTGTAGCTTTCCACGATGTCCCGCGCGATGGCCAGCCCAAGCCCGTGCCCCGGCACCGATTCGTCCAGCCGGACGCCGCGTTCCGATATCAGCTCCAGCTTCTCCGGAGGGCAGCCTGGGCCATCGTCCTCGATGGCGATGACAAGGCCGTTATCCTGCGTGATGGCCAGCGATACGCGCCCCTTGGCCCACTTGAAGGCGTTATCCAGAAGAGTGCCGAGCAGTTCCATCATGTCGGCGCTGTCGAATCCCGCCAAATGCGTTTCGGGATACCGGGCATCCACCCGCACCCCTTTGCCGCGGTGCATGATCTCCAGCGTTTTCAGCAATGGCGGTATATCCTGCGCGGTATCGAACCCTTTGCCGGGAAGATAGCCCCCCGCCAGCCGCGCCTTCCCCAGTTCCTTGTCCATCAGCCGCGACATCTTGCCCGCGGACTGGCTGAGGAGCATATAAAGCTCTTCGTCCCCTTTCACCTTCTCATGCTCGGCGGCCTGTATGATGGCCGCCAGCGGGGTTTTCAGCGCGTGCGCCAAATCCCCCAGCGCGTTGCGCGAGCGGGCCAGGCGCTTGCGGGTGATATCGGCAAGGCGGTTGATCTGGGTGATGAACAGCGTCAACTCCGTAGGCACGTCGGTTTCCATTGTTTCCGTTTCGCCGCGTTCCAGGCGGACGGCGTTCATCCTCGCGCGCTCAAGCGGTTTCAGCGCGATCCGTACGATCAGCATCTGCGCCCCCAGCAACAGCGCCAGCGCCCCCGCCGCCAATGCGGCGTACCGGTTGCGGAACGCCGCGATCTCGGCATCGATGGCGGTGACATCCTCGGCGACGGTGATAACGACCCGGCGTCCGTTCTTATTGAACGTGGCGGTTTTGGCCAGCAGCG
>JAKAGL010000313.1 GCA_021815535.1 bacterium | reverse complement strand
TCGGCTCGGTGCGGAAAAATCCGGAAATGGAGATACTGGAACGGCACCTCGGCCTTGTCCCAGTCAAAGAAAACGAAAATTTACATATGCTGATCCAAAACATCAAGCGGCAGATTGCCTTTTCCGTGGACATCGACAAAGTTATTGAACTTGCCCGCGGCGCGGCCCCGCTTGAGACCGGCGCTGTAGCGGCGCCCACTCCCTCCCCCGCCGCCTCCCTTGCGCGCATCGGGGTGATGATGGACCGGGCATTCACCTTTTATTACCCCGAAAACCTCGAAGCGCTCCGCGCGGCGGGCGCCGAGCTTGTGCCGGTTGACGCCATGAAAGACAGCCGCCTGCCCGCCCGTCTTGATGCTCTTTACATCGGCGGGGGATTCCCCGAAACGAACATGGAAGAGCTTGAATTCAACGCCGGACTGCGCAGCGATATCAAGGAAGCCATCGAAGCGGGAATGCCGGTGCACGCCGAATGCGGCGGGTTGATTTACCTCTCCCGCGGCGTCACCTACAACGGCAAAACGGCCGCGATGGTGGGGGTGCTTGCGTGCGATGTGGCGATCCGCCATAAACCGAAGGGGCATGGATACATGACGCTTGAACCAACCGGAAACAGCCCGTGGCTTCCCGCCGGGGCGAAGATCCGCGCGCACGAATTCCATTATGGCGAAGTCATCAACAACGCCCATGCCAATTTCGCGTTCCGCGTCACGCGCGGCGCCGGCATTGACGGCAAAAACGACGGCATCGTATACAAGAATGCCACCGCAGGTTTTGCGCATCTGCATGCGCTCGGCTGCCCCGATTGGGCGCGCAACTTCGTAAACTTTGCCGCCCGGACCGGCTTCTCGCTGAGAAGCCGTGCTGTGGCCGCATCTGGAAATTATTTATAACCGAATACTTTTATAAAAGGAGAGGAATATATGGCAACCATTCAAATCGCCGGCAAGTCAATCGAGGATGATGAGGACGGGTATCTGGTGAATCTGGAAGACTGGTCCGAGGAGATAGCCAATGCGCTGGCGGCATCGGAGGAAGTCTCCATGGATCCCAACCGCTGGGAAGTGGTGAATTTCCTCCGCGAGTATTACATGGAGTACAAGATCGCCCCGATGATCCGCATCCTCACCAAGGAGATCGGCAAAAAACTGGGCAAAGAAAAAGGAAACACCAAGTATCTGTACGAGCTGTTCCCTGGCGGACCGGCAAAACAGGCGTGCAAAATAGCGGGACTGCCCAAACCGACCGGTTGCGTGTAAGAAAGGGTCCGGGGAAAACCATGGGGGGCTTGTCACTGCTGTCGTTGGTCTACGTCGTACTGAGCTACGCGGCGGCCGCCATATTTTTTGGCGGCCTGATGCGCAAATTCTGGGGGTACGCCGTCACGCCCAACCCGCTCTTCATCGCCACCACCCCTTCGCCAACCACTGCGGGAGGGGTCGCGTCGCGGCTTGTCCTGAACATCGTCACCTTTGCCGATCTGTTCAAGGGAAACCGGTGGACATGGATCGGCGGTTATGCCTTCCATGTCATCCTTATCGCGGTTCTCGTCCGGCACCTGCGGCTGTTCATCAACCCCGTGTGGCCGTGGCTGACTGAGATCCAGCCTTTTGCCCTGCTCATCGCGATATTGCTGCCGCTGCCGCTGATGTACCTGCTGGCACGGCGCAGAATGGTTGACCGCTACGCATGGATATCGTCCCCCGCCGATTACGCCGTGCTGGTCCTGATACTGCTGATCGCCCTATCCGGCCTCGGCCTCAAATTCGTCAGCCACCCCGACGTAGTCGGCATAAAACACTTTCTTTTGGGGCTGGTGATGTTCAGCCCGGTGGATATGCCTTCACATCCGGCGTTTGTCATCCACTTCACGTTGGTGCTCATGCTTGCCGTTTTCTTCCCGTTCAGCAAACTGCTTCACGCCGGGGGCGTCTTTTTCAGCCCCACCCGGATGATGGTGGACCATCCGCGCGAACACCGCCACATGAACCCCTGGGCCGCCAAATAGCTCAACAAAGGATTTTATATAATGGCCAAAGCTGATTTTGAAATACCGGATATAACAAACGGGATACGCGTCCCCGCCGTCAAGCCCGGCGCGATGGCTCACGTCAAATATCATCCCGCGTCCGAAGCGCACCTTGCCAAAACCGGATTCCCCGCCAAACGCGTCGACAACTGGAAAGAAGTGGCGCTGGCGAAAATGAACGAGTTGATGGGGAAATACAAATCCCTGAAACTGTTTCTCGATGTCTGCGTGAAATGCGGCGCATGCGCCGACAAGTGCCACTATTATATCGGCTCCGGCGATCCGAACAACATGCCGGTGGCCCGGCAGGAACTCATGCGGAAGGTCTACCGCAAGAACTTCACGCTCGGCGGCAAGCTGTTCGGCAGCCTCGCAAGCGCTGAAGACCTTACCGAGGAAGTCTTGCAGGAATGGATGACCTACTTCCACCAGTGCTCGCAGTGCCGCCGTTGCTCCGTCTTTTGCCCGTTCGGCATCGACACCGCCGAGATATCGATGGCGGCGCGGGAAGTAATGGATTCCATCGGTATCGGCCAGAAATACACCCTTGAGATCATCGCTAAGGTGAACGAAAC
>JAKAGL010000057.1 GCA_021815535.1 bacterium | reverse complement strand
GGGGGAACCGGAGGCGACGAAGCGTTCGGCGGCTACAACCGTTTTCTCAACAAGGGGCCGGGCGGATTTGTGTTGGCCTATGCTCCCCGGTGGCTGCGCCGACTGGCGGGGGATGCCGTATATCCCTTTGACCACGGCACCGGCATGCGGATTGCCAGTGACGCGGTGAACCAGATTGTGCGGGCGGGCGGGTGTGCGGGGCTTTGCGCCCGCGTGGCCGCGCCGATTGGCGGCCTGCGGCAATTTGCCATGCGCATGGTGAATACGCATCTGCCTGCGATGCCTTCGGCGATGGCTCCGAAGTACTGGAACATGCTGTTCGATCTTTCGGTGTATCTGCCGGACGAATTGCTAGTATTGCTGGATCAAATGGCCATGGTCTGGACGATAGAAGGGCGCGTCCCCCTGCTGGACGTGAACGTGCTGGAAGCGGCATACGCGCTTCCGCCAAGCGCCCACATCAGCAACACCGAAACCAAGATTTTGTTGCGCCGCCTTTCCGTTCCTTTCGTCGGCAAGGAGATCGCTTACCAGCCGAAGCAGGGCTTTGGCGGGCCAGTGACACTCTGGGTGAATACCTATCAAGGTGAAATGTTTGAACGGCTGTCGACACTTCGGTCGATTCCCCTGCTTGAGCGGTTCGATATTGCCGCCTATACTGCGCGCCGTGGCGAAACATTGTCGGCCGCGGAAGCGGCGGAGATATACCGGTTGTTCTGCCTGGCGGTCTGGTATGAAACTCTCGTTTGAGGCGGCATCGTGATGGAAGAGCTGGTAAGCGTAATTATTCCCACCCACAACCGGGTGGCCATGCTTGAGCGGGCCGTCAATTCGGCGCTGGCGCAAACATGGCGACATATCGAGGTGATTGTGGTGGACGACGCGTCGACCGATGGCACCGCCGCGTACCTCGCCCGGGCCGCGGCGGCCGATATGCGGGTGAAGGCGATTACAAACGGCGTTGCCAAAGGGGGGGCTGAAGCACGCAATCAGGGAATTGGCGTCGCGCGGGGGATATTCATCGCGTTTCTCGACGATGATGATTGGTGGGAGCCGGTAAAGGTGGAACGGCAGGCCGTATTGCTGCGCACCACCCCTTCGGCATCCGCCGCCACCAGCGATTTCTTGGTACATGGTGCGCGTGGAACGGAAATAATAGCTATACCCCCGAACCTTTCGTTGAACGATCTGCTGAAGGCAAATCTCGCCGGGGGCGCATCCGTTTGCATGGCCCGCAAGACAACGCTGGAGGAATTCGGCGGATTTGATCCCCGCCTTACCAGCGGGCAGGACTGGCAATTATGGGTAAATCTGCGTCAGCGCGGACCGATAGTCAAGGATGCCGATCCGCTGGTACATTATGCCGCCCATCACGGTGAGCGGATCACTTCGGGAATGGAAAAAAAGTATGTTGCCCGCCGCCGTTTTTATTTGAAATTCAGGTGTCTGATGGGCCGCGACCTTCGCCGTTATCATTTGGCGTGGACGCGTTATTATCGCTGCTGGCGTTTGAACAGGAGCCGCAGCGAAAGAATCGCAGGCTTGGTTAAGGCCGTAAGTATAGCGATTTCACTTGGCGAATTTCGGCTGGCTGTGGGAATCATTAAGAACGGTTTGGCGCCCGCTTTGCGACGGTAACGCCCGAAAGGGGTAGCGTGCGGCATAAAATGTTATAATTCCCGAGGATTGAAGCGCATCGGAAACTTTTTGCGCTGAGGTGTTATTATTTTTTTGCATTGATGCAATAAGGAAGCACGCATATATGATGGCAGTTATTCTGGCTGGTGGATTGGGCACCAGGCTAAAACCGTTCACGGTTTCCATACCCAAACCGTTGTTACCGTTGGGGGAGACATCCATTCTGGAAATCGTTGTGAAACAGCTTGTTTCATGCGGGTTTGATCGGATAGTGATGACGTTGGGTTACATGGCCCCCATTTTTCCATCCATTCTCGGCGACGGCTCGAAGTACGGTATCCGGATCGATTACATCAAGGAGGAAACGCCGCTTGGCACCGCCGGCTCGCTCCGTCTGATAAAAGATCACGAGGAAAACTTTCTTGTGATGAATGCCGATATATTGACTACGTTGAATTATCGCGATCTCCTTGATGTCCATGTCCGGCAGGGAGCCTACGGCACTATTTCGGTCACGAAGCGGGAGGCAAAGATCGATTATGGTGTTGTTGAGATAGACGAGGAGGGACTCCTTGCCAGTTTTCGCGAAAAACCGGTGCTTTCCTACGAGGTGAGCATGGGGATCAACGTGCTTTCAAAAGAATGCGTTGCGTATATACCCCATGACCGGAAATTCGATATGCCCGACCTGATGCTTACCATGAAGAATGACGGTAAGAAAGTGTACTGTTACCGCACCGATTGTTACTGGCAGGATATCGGGCGGTTTGACGATTACCAAAAGGCCAGCGAGGACTTTGTGACCGAACCCGCGCGGTATCTCGGGAGGGGAAAATAACATGTCCCAGGCCCTCGTTACCGGAGCGTGCGGATTCAGCGCGCGGCATCTGGCCCGAAGCCTTGCCGGAAGAGGATACCGACTTCATGGCATCACCAGCGGCGCGGATGCCCCCCATGGAGGGTTTTATTACCAGCTCGATACCGCAGACATAACCAATTTCGCCCAGGTGGCTGATTGTGTGAAAAAAGCATCGCCCTCGGTGGTGTTCCACCTTGCCGCGCGCACGGCCGGCACGCCGCCCGAGCTTGCGGCAGTCAATGTTGCCGGGGTGGCCAACCTGCTGGAAGCGGTGAGCGCCCATGCGCCCGCCGCTAGTGTTGTGCTCGTCGGCTCTGCCGCGGAGTACGGCGAAGTGCCGGAGGAGAGCCTGCCGGTTGCGGAAGACTGCGAATGCGGCCCCGTTAGTTTCTATGGATGGAGCAAATATTCCGCTTCGCTGCTGGGACTGCAATACTATGCGCAATCCGGCTTAAAGGTGACGGTTGCCCGCACATTCAACCTGATCGGCCCCGGCATTTCGGAAAATTATCTGGTGGGAGCTTTGATGTGGCGGATAAAAAAGGCCATGGAAGAGGGCGCGCGCGTTCCGGTGAAAGTTGGTAATGTGGACACCTATCGCGATTTTATCGATATCCAGGATGCGGTGCGGCTCTACATCGCCATTGCCGAAGGGACGTATGCCGGGGGCGTTGTGAACGTTTGTTCCGGCGTTCCGGTGCGCGTGCGCGATGTGGTGGAAATGTTAATAGAGGTGAGTGGCGGCGGGGTGCGGTATGAAGTGGATTCGGCGCTGGTTCGGCCCGCCGATGTGGTAAAGAATTATGGCAGCACCGCCAAGGCGCGCCAGTTATACGGGTTTGTTCCCGCCGTGCCGTTAAGGGATTCTCTTTTAGAGTGCTGGAAACATATAATGGCCCGGTAGCGTGTCGGCAGCCATGATACGATAACCTCCTAATAGGTGATTATGGACAAGATATACGGTTTCTTCAAAAATAAAAAAGTCCTTGTTACGGGGGCAGGCGGTTTCATAGGTTCCCATTTGGCCGAAAAACTGGTCGAGATCGGCGCGTCGGTCGATGCCATGGTGCATTACAATGCGCTTAATTCATGGGGAAACCTGGAACTGTGCGATCCTGAAAAAAGGAAGGCCTTGAACGTGGTTTTAGGTGATGTGTCCGACCCGTTCTTCATGAACCGCGCCGTAAAGGGGAAGGATGTGGTGTTCCACCTTGCAGCCCTGATCGGTATTCCGTATTCCTATGTGGCGCCTCAGCAGTATGTGGCGACCAATATTCAGGGCACTGTGAACGTGCTGGAGGCGGTCCGCAACAATGGCATCGCGAAGATGGTACACACTTCCACATCCGAGGCCTATGGTACCGCAATTTACACTCCGATAGACGAAAAACATCCACTGCAGGGACAAAGCCCCTATTCCGCGTCCAAGATAGCGGCCGATATGATGGCGGAAAGCTATTTCCGCAGTTTTGAAACACCGGTCGCCGTTTGCCGTCCCTTCAATACCTACGGTCCGCGCCAGTCATCCCGCGCCGTCATCCCCACGATGATCATTCAGCTGTTGCGCAAGAATAAAAAACTGAAGCTGGGGTTACTGGATACGTATCGGGATTTCAATTTCGTGGCCGACACGGTTGACGGATTCCTTGCGGTGGGCGCTTTGGAAAAAACCGCTGGGCAGGTCATCAATCTTGCCAGCGGCAGGACGGTCACCATACAGGAAACGTTGGAAAAGCTGATGACCATTACTGGCGTGCAGGTTGAGGTGGAGCAGGAATCGGCGCGGATCCGCCCCGACAAGAGTGAAGTGATGAAGCTACAAGGGGATGCCCGCAAGGCGCTGGAACTGATTGGCTGGACCAGCCGGGTGAGCTTGGAAGAGGGGCTGAAAGTTGACGTTGAATGGTACATGCGGCACTTGGACCGTTATAAGGGGGACATGTACCATATCTAACTCCAGCTAATTATGCTGCGGCCAGATGTGGATTTATCACTACCCATGAAAGTTCTTTGCATTACCGACATCTACCCATCGGCGACGAATCCGTTTAAGGGAAATTTTGTGAAACAGCAGGTTGAACAGGTGTCGCGCCTGTTCGGTGTCAAGTTCACAGTGGTGCATCTGGATAAACGGCCCGCAAGTATCGGCGGGATACTTCAAATGGCCGCGGCAATGTTCCGGCTGCCGTTTCAATATGTATTTGGCGGCTACGATATTATTCATGTTCATTACGGTCTGACCGCCCCTGCGGCATTTTTATTGCCAAAGAAAAAAACTTTGATCTCCTTCTATGGTTGCGATGTGAACCTTCCCGCCACACGTCGCATTTCGGGTATCTTCTCGCGGGGAATGCGGGCCCGCATTTTTGTGTCTGAAAAGTTGAGAGGAAAATTGCCCGGTCCCGCAACCTACGTCATTCCGAACGGCGTTGACAGTGTGCGATTCTCCCCTCGGGATATGGGCGAATGCAAGCGCCGGCTGGGACTTGATTCGGCAAAGAAATATTTCATCTTCCCGTCCAATCCCGCGCGTGAATCGAAGAACTATCCCTTGTTCAAGGGAATTCTGGACATTTTGAAACGCCATGATTCGTCGGTGGAAGAAGTCGTAATGAACGGAACGATCACCGATGATGACCTGCCGTTATATTATTCCGCCGCGCATGGCATGATTATGACTTCCACACGAGAGGGAAGCCCTATCTCGACCAAAGAAGCGCTCATGGCGAATTTGCCGGTATTTTGCACCCAGGTGGGAGACATTGCGGAGCAGTTCGCGGGGGTGGATGGCGCACTTGTTATCCCATGGGAGGTGGAAAAAGCGGCTGCGGTGGTGGCGGGCTATATGAAGGACTACCGGCGCTCGAATGGTCGTATCAAAATACCCGATTATGCGCTTGAGAGCGAAGCTCGCAAAATATACGAGGTGTATCAAAGTCCGTTGGGCACATAGCGCCTTTATTCCCGCCTCGCAGCGTCCGTGAAATAGGGGTTTTATCCTAAGGCGCTTTTTGCCCACAACTCGAAGGACCAGAGTGCAAACAATTTTTTCTGGTTCATTCTCTTTCCGGACAAATGATTGTTTACAATGCCTTCCAGTTCGCGTGGATGGAAAAACGCCGCGCAATACGAATTGGGGTCGCGAAATATCCTCAACAGCTCCGTTCCCAGCTTACCGTTGACTATTTTGTCCATAGGGAAATGAAATGGCAGTTTTTTTCGGTTTGCGAATGCCTGCGGAAGAAATTTGGCGCATGCTTTGCGGTGCAGGTATTTTTCCATCGTGTTAAAAAGGCCTCGGTAGCGCAATTCGATGGGAATGCTCAGCACAGTGCGCAGATAGTCGTTTCCCAGCAGCGGGGGGCGCACTTCAAGCCCGTATGCCATGGCCAGCTTGTCGTTGGGCATCAACGCCAGTTCGGGCAGTATCGTCATGGTGTCGACGTATAGGAAATTTTCGAAATCGCCCATATCCCGGGCCAGCGTGGACCAATAACCCAGCAATTCGCGCGATTCGTCGCCCCAATGGTCACCGCCGCCTTTGCTGGCCTTGCGCCATTCTTCTTGATTGAAAACCGAGTGAATCTTGAGGAAGCGGGTTAATCTGTCGCTCTCGCCGATTGCATACAGCCCCTTTCGCCACTGCTCTTTTTTTCCGAACAGCGACACCATAAGGGAAGGGGGATTTTGGGGAAATAATCCGCCGAGGGTTCCGTGCAGATGCTCCGCGAAGTAGCGCCTGTAGCCTGCCCATGGTTCATCTGCCCCTTGGCCGGCAAGGGCGACTTTGAAGTCGGCTGCCACTTTCTTGCATATCATAGCGTACAGAAAAATGGAAAAGTTGGTTGTCGGCTCTTCCACCTGCCGCATGGCCATATCCATACCTGCAACGGCTTCATCAAAACTGACTGATTCTTCGTGGTGCCGGGAGTGTATCAGGGCGGCCATTTCCCGCGCTGGGACGCTTTCTATGTCGCTTTCCCTGAAGATGATGGTGTAAGTGGATAAGGGGCCATTGGAATATTTATTGGCAATCCAAGCAACTGCGTTGGAATCAACCCCGCCGCTCAGGAGTATCGAGAGAGGCACATCGGACACCATCTGCCTTTTAATGGATTTCTCAACATGAGAGTTAAGGATTTCTATCCATTCCCCTTCCGATTTTCCCCTGTCGATGGCGGGGGGATCGGGGGTAAAGCGGATATCTTGGGGCTCACCGCCTGCCGTGCGCCATTCAAGGTAGTGGCCGGGCCGCACTTTTTTTACTTTGACCAAGGGGGAAAGGGGGGGCCGGGATGTACCCCAACAGAAAAAAGGTGTTCACTGCCGCCATATCCATTGCGGGGTTCCATCCGGGAATAACTTTGAAGGCCCTTATTTCCGATGCGAATGCAATGGTGGCGCCGCATTGATATACATACAGAGGTTTGATGCCAACATGATCGCGCGCCACAACAAGGCGTCTTTCTTTGCGGTCCCAAATGCCAATGGCGAACATGCCGTCAAAACGGGCAAAAGCCGCATTGCCCCACTTAGTATAGGCGGCCAAGATCACCTCGGTATCTGAGCGGGTAGTGTACGGGTAGTCGGATAGGAGGCCACTTCTCAATTCTTCGAAATTGAATATCTCACCGTTAAACACCACGATGTACCTGCCTGAAGCGGATATCATCGGCTGTTTGCCGTTCTCAATGTCGATGATGGCAAGACGTCTATGGCTGAGGGCTATTTCCCCTTCGCTCCATATACCGGAACCATCCGGTCCGCGGTGGCGCAGCGAATGGGCCATGTGCAATGCGATTTCAGCGGTGTTTCCGGTTGATGCGCCAATAATTCCTGCAATGCCACACATATGCAGGCATTATATGCCGAGGCATTCTCTATTTCACTATCGCTTTTTGATTTAAAGCTGATTCAGGTATAATGAAAATGCATATGAATATGAAGAAACTCAAAAAAATTGCGAAATTCGGCCTGAAATACGCCCAAGGCCAATGGCGCGTGCCGATTTCCGAAAAAACCCGGTGGAATATCGCCGTGCCGGTGCAGGTGTACTGGATGGTGACCCGCCGCTGCAATTTCGAATGCCAGTTTTGCGATGTCATACGGCATCCTGATAATGTCCGTGAGGAGTTGACTCCCGAAGAGGCTGTCCGTTTTGTCCATCAGATGGCCGATATGGGAATATACAAGCTCGGCATTTCCGGCGGCGAACCGTTGTTACGGAAGAAACACATTCTTGCCGCCATCCGAACCGCTAACGAGCACGGGATATGGACCGGCCTTGGCACGAACGCATCGCTCTTGGATGAAGAAAATGTTGTTGAACTTGCTGAAGCCGGGGTTAACCACCTGTCCATATCGCTTGATGGTATGGAGGAAACCCAAGTATATCTTCGCAGAAATCCGAAGGCGTGGAGCGGGGTGGTAAACGCCTTGCGGCTAGTCAAGGAAAAGACTGGCGGACGGATGTTCGCCAAATTGAATTATGTGTTGAACAACCAGAATATCGATGAGATATTGCCCGTAGTCAATTTTGCCGGGGAAAACGGCGTTTCCATCGTGTTCGTCCCCTACAACACCTACAATCAGGGTTTCATTCGCACCATGACACAGGTGGAGATCGCCGAAAAAGATAATCTTTGGGTATCCGCTGAAAATCAGTCAAAATATGAAGCGATTATTGATAACCTCATCTGGATAAAAAAGAAAAGTCCCACCGCGATTCTCAACACCGTCGGCCATCTGCGGCAGGTAAAAACGTTCTTTACCAATCCCAAATCAAACAGCTCCAACGCCTGCGGCTCCGCATACCGGAATATGCATATTGACCCGCTGGGTAATGTCATTCCGTGCTGGACTTTTACCCAGTCGATGGGGAATGTAAAAACGCAGACGCTCAAGGAGATATGGTATTCGCAGGAGTACAATAAAATACGTAAAGCGATGCTGAAATGCAATCTGTTGTGCATGGGCGGGTGCCGGATGTATCCGTCCATTAAGGATTTGGTATTTGATGGCACCCGCATGGTGCGTGCCAAGGTTTTTGGTTGACCCTTTTCCTTCAAAGAGCGGGATTGAAAAAGAATATATTGGTCGTGTTCGGCTCAGGCGGCCACCAGCGCCAGATGGCGCAGCTTGCCGGACAGTTGGTGGGACGTTATGAAATCGTCGGGATATTCACCCGTGAGGATTTTGTGGCGGCAAAATTGAGGGAATACCGCCATTACTATGTTAAGCGCCCCCGCATTTCCGATGAATGGTACGTCCTTTATTTTCTAAAAACGCTTTATTGTTTCCTCCAAAGCATAATGGTGATCGCACGCGAATGGCCAGCCGCCATCGTTTCCTGCGGGCCTTCCACTGCCGCGCCGGTGATGTACGCCGGCAAATTGTTGGGCCGCAAAATCATCTTCATCGAATCATGGTCGAAGATCAGTACCAAATCGAAAACCGGTAATATGATTTATCCCATTGCGGATATGTTTTTCGTGCAGTGGAACGAACAATTGAAGCTTTATCCAAAGGCGTTGTTCAGGGGACGGCTTGGTACATAAAGTATTTGTCACCATCGGCACATACCGGGAGGGTTTTGACAAACTGGTTGAAGCCGCCGACCTGTTGGCTTCCGCCAATCTCCCCTTTGAAATGGTGACGCAAATCGGTTTTTCCAATTATATCCCAAAACATCATGCATACTTCGATTTTAGCGAAACGATAGAGGATAATTACAATTGGGCCGATATTGTGGTTTGCACGGGAGGGGCAGGAACCATTTTTTCCTGCCTGAAAAGAGGGAAGAAGATCGTAAGCATTCTTGACGTTGACCGCATCGGCATAATTTCCTCGGCCCATGCATATGACATTACCAACCATTTCCGCGACCAGGGCATGTTGGTGCGGCTGGACAACCCCGAAGGTTTGCGCCAAGCGCTAGAACAGGCAGCTGCCATGCCGCCCTACGCCTACATTGATCCGCAATGCACCATCGCGGATGATATCTCCGCTTTTCTGGGATGACCGTGAACCGGGAGTCGGTTTGCACATGCAGATTCTGACAGCCGCAGGTTGAGTTATGGAGTAATGAACGTCACTGGCAAAAAAACATTGCTTGAATTGGTGTCCCCATCACCGAGATTTCCATAATAGTTTTCCCCACACGCCCAAACCGAACCATCAGTTTTGATCGCCAGGACGTGATGTTTTCCCGCCGCCACTTTCGTCCAGTTTTTTTCCGTTCCCACCTGTATAGGCGTATCATGGTCTGTTGTTGAGCCATCGCCAAGCTGACCAAACAAATTTGATCCCCATGCCCACAGTGTCCCATCTTTTTTTATGGCATATGAAGAAGAATCTCCCGTGGTAATTGCCGCCCAGTCGGTTCCTGCAATCTGCAAGGGGACAGTGCTGCACGGATAATTATCACCGGAGCATTGTTCTGAAGTAATCGTTCCAACTTGTCCAGACGAATTTAATCCCCACGCCCACAGAGTCCCATCGATTTTAAGAGCCAAGGTATGATAACTGCCCCCAGAAACGCTCACCCAATCATTATCTGTTCCCACTTGCATTGGCGTTGTGTACTGCACTAAGTTGGTGCCGACACCGACCTGTCCAAAATAGTTCAGTCCCCATGCCCACAATGTTCCGTCGGTTTTGATTGCCAACACGTGATAATCTCCGATCGCCACATTTTTCCATTGTGTGCCAGGTTCCACCTGTACGGGCCAATTGGCGTCTTCGAAGGAGCTATTGCCAATCACCCCTTGCCAGCCCCAACCCCAAATCCAAAGAGTCCCGTCAGTCTTAATAGCCGCTGAGTTAAATTCTCCCGCCACAACGGCCAGCCAATCGGTCTCGGTACCTACTTGCAACGGGACAGTGCTGCAGGGATACGTTGAATCGTAAATAGGCACCATATCCGTATAACAGGTTTCCGTAGTTGAAGTGCCAAGTACTCCCGCGTAATTTCGTCCCCATGTCCAAAGGGTGCCGTCGGTTTTGACAGCCACGGCATGATAATATCCTGTTGCCAAGCTTGCCCAATTAGTTTCTGTTCCCACCTGCACGGGCGATAACTGGGGATTTGTCGAGCCAATACCTAGCTGGCCGAATAAATTCCATCCCCAGGCCCAAAGGGTGCCGTCGGCTTTTATAAAAAAGGAAGGTAAGCCGGCGGCTATAGTTACATTTGAAGGAACGTTATTGGGGTCTGTCGATGCGGTAGTGCTGGGGTCTGTCGATGCGGTAGTGCTGGGGTCTGTCGATGCGGTAGTGCTGGGGTCTGTCGATGCGGTAGTGCTGGGGTCTGTCGTTAGG
>JAKAGL010000056.1 GCA_021815535.1 bacterium | reverse complement strand
CGCACCGCATCGGCCTCCGCGCGGCGGAAGTAAGGCAGCGACACGACAATAGCGACGTTATGCGCTTTCCAGAACGCGGGCAAGTCCTCCATCCCCGGTTCGTGCAAAATGGTGAGGTTGCACCGGGTCATGACCGCCGCGCCGATACAGCGGGCTCGCTCGACAAACATCCGGTAGTGCGGGTGCAGTTCCGGCGCGCCGCCGGTGATGTCCAATACCGGTATCCGTTCGCCTTCCAGCAGGGCGAGACACCGTTCCATCACGGCCTCACCCATCATTTCAGTGCGGTTCGGCCCCGCTTCGACGTGGCAGTGGTTGCATGCCTGGTTGCATTTTTTCCCCAAGTTCACCTGCAAGGTGGCGATGCCGTCGGCGCGCAACGGGAACAGGCTGCACGCCCTGAGCGCGTCGTCGAACGAAGTGATGGCGGCGGTCATCGCTAAAACGAAAGTTTTTCCGCGGTGTTGCGCATTTGCACACCGTGCACCATCGAAGCTCCTCCCCGTATGGCCGCCGCCACGTGGATCGCCTCGGTCATCTGGCCGGTATTGGAGCCTTTTTCAAGGCATTCCTTGGTGTAAGCGTCGATGCAATAGGGGCACTGCACGGCGTGGGCCACCGCCAAGGCGATGAGCGCCTTTTCCCGTTGGGTGAGTTCCCCCTCCTGAAAAACCTTGCCATACCACTGCATGAAGGCGGCCCAAAGTTCCGGGGCGTCCTTCCCCATGTGGCCGAATTTTTCAAGGTCCGCCGGGTTGTAATACGTTTCCATTCATTTTCCTCAATGTTGCGTTTCCTAGGCAATTTCATTGATTGTAACACAGTAACCACGCCGGCGGCTGAGGGGGTTATTGATGCCAGAACGCCAGCGTGACCGCCAGAGCGGCCGCCACCGCCGCGGATGCGCGTGAAAAAGTATTGAACCGCCGCACATGGGCATCAAGCCGCCGCAACTCGTCGAAACACGAAGCGGTGAGCAATGCGTCGTACGTGCCCACTTCCTTGGCGGCTTCGAGCACCGCTTCCCCATGCGGCGCGGTGGCGATGCCGCCGGTCAGATCGGCGCCGGCGGTGTGTTTGTTCTGGTGGAGGCCGTTATTCCAGTGCCGCGCATTGGTGACATCGTACACCTTCCCCTTATAGGCGATCAGCGCGCGCCGCCCTTTGCGTCCGTTAAAGTGCTTGAGGTCGGCGGCTGAAAATGTTTGGGTGCGGGAAAAACCGGGCATTACGAGGAACACCTCGGCTTTTTTGCGCACGCGCGATGTTTGGCGCGCCACGATCAGCCGGAACGTCATCACCAGCACCAGAAAATTGGTGAGAACCACTTTTAATCCAAGAAAGGCGCCGTATGTGGAATGCCAGAAATCGACGTCCGGCTGATAGACGAAAGGCACCAGCAGCGCGCCGCAAAGGATGGCAAGGCCCATCGTCGACCAGATGAATCTGCGTTCGCCCGGGGGAAGGTCTTCACGGGCCATCGGCCGGGGTACAAAGCCGAAAAAGATCGCCGCTCCCGCCAGCGCTACCGCCGCGGCGGCGTGAACCGCCAAAAGGATACGCCGGATTTTGCGTTCAAGGGCAAGGCTTAGTCCGGTTTTCGAGGCTCCGTCGTCCGTGCCGGGAAGCCGGTAATAGTTTTTGACGAAAAGGTCGCCGTCGGGGGTGAATTCAAGATTGTCAGGACGGCCGATGTGGCAGTAATTGCAGTTTTTGCCGGTCTGGTCAGCGAATATCTGGGTGGCTTGGGCTTCTTCCACCATGAACGGCGCGCAGGCCATCAGCGCCGCAACCGCCATAAGCCAAAATATTTTATTCATCGGGTTTATGGAAAGCAGTTTATCGCGCCATCCGGCGTCCAGCCAAACATATTTAACTTTATAGGGAATGCCGCGGAGGATTTCCTTGGCGGGCAACCGCCGCCTGAAACCAATGGCCAAAAAAAAGCCCCGGCGGCGGTGAGCCGTTCCGGGGCGCAAAGTCGGGTAAAGGAAAGAGGGTTATTTCTTTTCTTCGGCTTTCTTTTCTTCGGCCTTCACTTCGCCCTTTTCGGCTTTCTTATCGGCCTTCTTTTCAACTTTCTTCTCTTCGGCCTTCGCTTCATGGGCAAACGCGGGGGCAACGAAGCAGGTGAAAGCGGCGGCAACAAGGGCGATGGACAGGAACTTTTTCATGCGGATCCTCCAAGGTGGAAACCATCACCGCGGAACTGCCACGCGACACGCGTAGCTAAACATTGTTCCGCGGCAAACTTCGATGCAAAATCCATGAGGAGCGAATTTTACTATCAATCTGCGGAAAAATTGCCAAAATATTTTTTGGAACGGCGTAAACGTCAGGCAATGAGCAAAAGGAGCGTTTCGGCGGTTTCATTCACCGCGCCAAGGATGTCCCCGGTTACGCCGCCGATCTTCCATTCGGCGAACTTCCGCACCGCCAGGGTGGTTGCCCCCCCGGCTCCCGCGAAAAGCGCCAGTTTTGGCGGAGAGGCCCAGAACCCGGCCGCCAACAGCATGGTGGTGCCGGCGAGAACCGTCACCGCCGAGAAGGTGCCCACAAATGCCGCTCCGGTGCCGGCAGCGCGCGGGTAGCGGGCCTTGAAAGCTCCAACGGTCATGCTCCAGCGCGAAAAGGCGAGCGCTATTGGGATAGCGGCAAAACGCCCCTGCTCGCAGATCAGCCAGAGCGCCGTGTACTTGCCTATCAGCACCAGGAAAATGGCGGTGTAGCCGAACGGGCCGGTACACGGCTCTTTCATGATCTGCAACGCGCGTTGCGGTTCCTTGCCGCTCAGCAGGCCGTCCGCCGAATCAGCCAAGCCGTCGAGATGCAGTCCGCCGGGGACCAGCGTCAACAGAAGCAACGCCGCGAAGGCGGCAACGCGCGGGTCGGCCCCGCCCTTGATGAGGCCGTAGGCCGCGGCGGCGGCGAGGCCGCCGATGACGGCCCCCACCAGCGGAAAGAACGCAAACGCCTTTCCAAAATCCGCCGCACCATACTCTTTCACCTGTGGCAGAGGCAGGCGTGTAAGGAATGTAAAGGCCAGGTGCAGCGGTTTCAGCATCGGCGAAACCGCGCACCGCCGCTCATAGCGCGGTGGAAACCCCGGCGCTCCCGAAGGTGGCCATCTCGTTGTATATCTTCACCGATGCTTCAACGATACCGATGGCAAGCGCGGCCCCGGTTCCTTCTCCCAGCCGCATATCCAGATCGAGGATCGGTTTCACCCCAACCTCTTCGCAGATGCGGCGGTGTCCGCGCTCGGCTGAAAGATGGGCGAAGAAAACCCGCTGATGCACGGGCGGGGCGCTGCGGATGGCGGTGATCGCCGCCGCCATCGAGATGAAACCGTCCACCACCACCGGTATGTTATGTTTCGCCGCGCCGAAGATGAGACCGGTGATCCCGGCGATCTCCAGGCCGCCCACTTTGCGCAACGCATCCAGCGGCGAGGCAAAAGGCGCGTGCAACGCGAGAACGCGTTTGAGCACTTCGGTTTTGCGTTTGACGCCGGCGGCGTCCAGCCCGGTGCCGGGCCCGGTGATCTCCTCCGGATTCAACCCCAGCAACGCGGCATACAGCGCCGTGGACGGGGTGGTGTTGCCGATTCCCATGTCGCCCGTGCCAATGATATCAACGCCGTTCTTCGCCGCTTCCTCGGCAAGGCCGATACCCGCGAAGACGGCCTGTTCCAGTTCTTTTTCGGTCATCGCCGCTTCTTTGGCGATGTTCTTGGTTCCTTTGGCGACCTTCAGGTTCACCAGCCCGGGTGTTTTATCAAAATCGTAATTGACCCCCATGTCGACCACCACGGTTTCGCACCCGGTGTGGCGCGCAAGCACGTTGATGGCGGCGCCGCCGCGCAGGAAGTTCAGCACCATCTGCGGCGTCACTTCCGCCGGGAACGCGCTCACCCCTTCGGCGCAGACGCCGTGATCGCCCGCCATGATGTAAATCGCCTTCTTCCTCAGGCGCGGCGGGAACGCGGTCGAGGCCCTGATGTAGCGGGCGACGGTTTCCTCCAGACGGCCGAGCGAGCCGGGCGGTTTGGTGAGGTTGTCGAGGTGCGCCTGGATTTCGCCATCGCGCGCGGTATCCACCGGCCTGATAGCCGAAATGTATTGTTCTATCCGTTTCATTGTTTCACTTCCCCTTTATCACGACCGGCAACCCCGCCACCATCAATATGACCCGGCCGCAGGCAGCTGCCATCCGGGCGTTTACCAGTCCCAATCGGTCGCGGTAGGCGCGCGAAACCGGGTCGCCCGGCACGATGCCCAGCCCCACCTCGTTCGTCACCACGATCACCGCCGCCGCAACGCCGGCCACGGCGGCGGCCAACCCGTCCGCCTTGCGGGCGAATACGGCGTTATCGGCCTGTTGCAGCAGGTTGCTGGCCCAAAGCGTCAAACAGTCTACCACAATGAAATTTCCGGCCGCGCCATGCACCGCCACCGCTTCGGCAACGTTCACCGGCTCTTCCACGGTGATCCAGCCCGGGCCGCGCTCGGCCTTGTGTTTTACGATTCGGCGGCGCATCTCGTCATCGCGCCCTTCGGCGGTGGCGATAAATATCTTTGGGCCGGCCGACTGCTCAGCCAGCATGAGGGCGTGGGCGCTTTTGCCGCTACGGGCGCCGCCGGTGATAAGCGTCTTCATGGCTATGATGCCTTTGGCAGAAGATGGCGTGTGCCGTGGACCAGGCAACGGACCGATTCCGCCACGTCCGCCAATGAAAAGTTTTCTATGATGACCGCCCCGGCCGGTTGGCGATCGGCCACGGCGGACAGAACGGCGGCCAACGTTTCTTCGGGAATGGCCGAAAGCGGGCGGTGGTCGCGCTCCGCCACACCGTGGATATGGCACATCCGTATCCGGCCGCCGTAGGTGTCGATAAAATCCAGCGGATCGCCTTTTTCAAACATGTGGTGCCCGATGTCGAAACAGACCGAGACCCCCAGCCTTTCCACAGCTTCCCACACCGGGGCGAAGGGGGTGCCGATGGTGTTTTCCACGCAGACATGTTCGGGGGAAACGCCGGTTTTTTTCAGGATGCGTTCCAGCCGTGCGGCGGCAAGGGGCAGATCATTATGGCGGTTTTGCTCCATGTGCAACACATAGCTGCCGATACCCGCGGGGGCGAATGTCCTTATTGTTTTGATGATCGCTTCTTCCGCATTATTGCCGGGCGATGCAAGGCCGCTCGGTACGGGGAGATGGAGCGAGTAGGAAAGGCCGCCGTCCCGCAGCGCGGCGAGCTGGCGCACTTCGTCGTCGCTCACCGGCGACGTATCGACCGGCTCGTAGGCCAGCAGTTGCACCTCGGCAAAAATTCCCTTCAGGCGCTTGACGTTTTCCGCGTAGCCCGCCGGCCAGACGAACGACGAAACGCCGATCCTTACGGGGTATGCATCCAGCGCGCCGCGGTAGGCCTCCAGCGGATTGTCGGCAAACGGCATTAAAGTTCCTCTGTCAAAAAAAACATCAAAGCTCTTTCGGCCAGGGTTAGCCGGCAAGATTATCGGGCCATATTACCCCGTTGTGGCGGCGATGTCCGCCAAAAATGATTTTTCCCCGGCGGGTGCCGGTTCTTGGCGCGTAAGCAGGCTTCAGGGCCGGAAGGTAGAGGACGGCGCACGCGGCCCGATGGTGCGCGGCAGGGGGCCGGACCCGCCGTTTATTTTAGGTGGCGGGTCTTTACCAGCGCGTCGACCACCGAAGGGTCGGCCAGTGTGGAGGTATCCCCCAGCGCTTCGATATCGTTCTCGGCGATCTTCCGTAAAATGCGGCGCATGATCTTGCCGCTCCGCGTCTTCGGCAGGCCGTGGGTGATGTGTATCACCTCCGGCCTGGCTATCGGCCCGATCTCTTTGGCGACATGGTCTTTCAGCTCTTTTTCCAACGCGGCGCTCCCCTCGAACGGCGCCTTCAATATCACATAGGCGTAGAGCGCCTGCCCCTTGATGTCGTGCGGCATGGCGACGACCGCGGCCTCTGCCACTTTTTCGTGCGATACCAGCGCGCTTTCCACCTCGGCGGTGCCGATGCGGTGCCCCGCCACGTTGATAACGTCATCGATGCGCCCCATCAGCCAGAAGTAACCATCCTCGTCCACGCGCGCGCCGTCGCCGGTGAAATAGCGGTTCTCGAACATGGCAAAGTAGGTGGCCTGGAATTTTGCGTGATCGCCGTAGACGGTGCGCATGATGCCGGGCCACGGCTTGTTCAAGACGAGGTAGCCCCCTTCGTTCACGCCGGCCTTGCTGCCGTCCTGCCGGATGACCTCCGGCTCCACGCCGAAGAACGGAAGTGTGGCGCAACCCGGTTTCAGCGGCGTCGCCCCCGGCAACGGGGTGATAAGGATGCCGCCGGTCTCGGTCTGCCACCAGGTGTCGACGATGGGGCAGCGTTTGCGCCCAACCACGCGGTAGTACCACATCCACGCTTCGGGATTGATCGGCTCGCCCACGCTGCCGAGTACGCGCAACGATGACAGGTCGTACGGCTCCACCCACTTTTCCCCCTCGCGGGCGAGCGCGCGGATAGCGGTGGGAGCGGTGTAAAAGATGTTCACCCGGTACTTGTCGCAGATGCGCCAGAAGCGGCCCGGATCGGGATACGTCGGTATCCCCTCGAACAGCAAACTGCTGGCGCCGTTGGCCAGCGGGCCATAGACGATGTAGCTGTGGCCGGTTATCCAGCCGCAGTCGGCTGTGCACCAGTAGGTCTCGTCCTCTTTGTAGTCGAAGATATACTTGAAGGTCTGCATGGCATACAGCAGGTAGCCGCCGGTGGTGTGCAGAACGCCTTTGGGCTTGCCGGTACTGCCGGAGGTGTAGAGGATGAAGAGCGGGTCTTCGGCGTCCATCTGCTCTGGCTCGCAATACGCGGCCATCGGCTGTTTGGCCATCTCCTCGTGCCACCAGAAATCACGTTTTGGCGTCACGCTCACTTTTTCTTTGCAGTGGCGCACCATCAGCACGGCGCGGATGGGGGAGTGCCCTTTCAGGGCTTCGTCGGCAATGGCCTTGAGCGGGATGAATTTTTTTCCCCGGTAGCCGCCGTCGGCGGTGATGAGCACTTCGGGGGTGGAATCGTCGATGCGGTTGCGCAGCGATTCGGCCGAGAAGCCGCCGAAGACCACGCTGTGAACCGCGCCGATGCGAGCGCAGGCCAGCATGGCGATGGGGAGTTCCGGTATCATCGGCATGTAGATGGCAACGCGGTCCCCTTTGCGCACGCCGTGGCTTTTCAGCACCAGCGCGAAACGGTTCACCTCGCGGTACAGGTCGCCGTAGGTGAGTACGCGGCTGTCGTTCTCGTCGTCCCCTTCCCAAATGAGGGCGGCCTTGTTGCGGCGCGGGCCGTGGGCGTGCCGGTCCACGCAGTTGACGCTTACGTTGAGCGTGCCCCCCTTGAACCACTTGATGTCGGGGGTTTTGAATTCCCACTCGCAGACGGCATCCCACTTTTTGAACCAGTCCAGTTCGGCGGCCTTTTCGGCCCAGAAGCCTTGGGGATCCTTGATGGAGCGTTCGTACTCGGCGCGGTAGGCCTCCATCGAGCCGATGTAGGCGTGCTGGCTCTGTTCTTTGTGCGGCGCAAAGACGCGCTCCTCGGTCTGCATGGAAACGATGGTTTTTTTGGTCTCGGTCATATCTCCCCCTGCGGATGCGTCCGTGTGAAAATCATAATCCCGCGCGGCGGCGATGAAAAGCCCAAACTTGCGGACGGTGGCGGGCTGTACGATAATACGCGGTACAAGGGGAGGCGCTAAAACGTGAAAGACAGCATCGGCGATTGGCGAAAGCGGATAGACCGCATCGACAGCCAGATCATCAAACTGCTTGACCAGCGCACCCAATGCGCCGTCGAGATAGGCAAGATCAAGGCCGCCACCGGCATGCCGGTATTCGACCCCAAACGTGAAGCCGAAGTGGTGGAACGTCTTGCCGCGCTGGCCCACGTCATCCCCCAAAAATCGCTGGAAGCGGTCTACCGCGAAATTTTATCCGCCGCCCGCGCCGTTGAAAAACCGCTCACGGTCGCCTTCCTCGGCCCGCTTGGCACCTTCTCGCACGAGGCGGCCATCGCGCTTTTTGGCTCGTCAAACGCGTTCAAGCCGCTCGCCGGTTTCGCCCCCATCGTGAAAGCGGTGGAAGCGGAAGAGTGCGATTTCGGCGTGCTCCCCATCGAAAGCTCGGTAGAGGGGCCGGTGAACGCGAACCTGGATCTGCTGAGGGATTCGTCGCTGACCATTTTCGGCGAAAAAACCATCGCCGCGCACCAGAACCTTATGTCGAAAGCAAAAACCATAAAGGGCATCAAGCGGCTTTACAGCCACCAGCAGCCGCTGGGGCAGTGCCGAGGCTACATCCAGCGGATGTTGCCGGGGGTTGAGATCTACGAAACCGCCAGCACCGCCGCGGCCGCTGAAAAAGCCGCAAAGGATAAAGGCTCCGCCGCCATCGGGGCATTGGCCGCCGCGCGGATATACAAGCTCAATGTGCTGGATAAGAGCATCGAAGACGGCGCAAGCGGCAGAACCCGCTTTGTGGTCATCAGCCGCACTCCTCCCCGGAGGACGGGAAAGGACAAAACCTCCATCGCCGTTTCGATAAAAAACCGGCCCGGCGCTCTCTTCAGCCTGCTGGGGCTTTTCAACAAGGCGAAGATCAATCTTACGCAGATCGCCTCGCGCCCGCTGAAGGCCGGCGCGTGGGGCTACCTCTTCTTCATCGACCTCGACGGCCACCGTGAAGACCCCGCCGTGGAGAAAACGCTGAAGCAGGTGGCGAAGATGGGGGATTTCCTCAAGATCCTGGGGAGCTATCCGAAAGGAAACGGATGAGTCCGCGATTTCAGAACCTCGTCCCCCCTTACATCAGATCACTGCATCCGTACGAGCCGGGCAAACCGCTGGAAGAGGTGGAGCGCGAGCTGGGCATACGCAACTGCGTGAAAATGGCCAGCAACGAAAATCCGCTCGGCCCCAGCCCCAAGGCGAAAAAGGCCATCGCCGCCGCCATCAAAAAAACGCACTACTACCCCGAAGGGGACGTCTTTTACCTGCGCAAGCGGATGGTGAAGGCGCTGGGCGTGTATGGCGATGAGCTGATATTCGGCAACGGCAGCAACGAGCTGATAGAACTGCTGATCCGCTGCTTTGTGCGGGAAGGGGATAACATCGTGGTTTCCAAACACGCCTTTGTGGTCTACAAGCTGATCACGCAGGGGGCGGGGGGCGAAACGCGGGAGGCGCCCGCCACCGCCCAATACGGGCACGATCTGGATGCGATGGCGCGGCTGGTGAACGGAAAAACGAAATTGGTTTTCATAGCCAACCCCAACAACCCCACCGGCACCTACAACACCGAAAAAGAGCTTTGCCGGTTCATGGATAACGTGAGCCACATCCCGGTGGTGATGGACGAAGCGTATTACGAATACGCCACCGCGAAGGATTATCCGCATACGGTGAAGTTGCGGAAGAAATATCCCAACCTCGTCATCCTGCGCACGTTCAGCAAGGTTTATGGCTTGGCGGGGGTGCGCATCGGCTACGGCATCGCCGACGCCGAGCTGGTGCAATACCTCAACCGGCTTCGCCAGCCGTTCAACACCAGCCTTGTCGCTCAGGCGGCGGCGCTGGCGGCGGTGGACGACAGGGCGCATGTTGCCAAAAGCCGCAAGTTGAACGGGGCCGGGCTGAAGTTTTTATACAGGGAACTGAAACAAAGGAAAATCCCCTATCTGCCGTCGCAGGCGAATTTCATTTTGGTGAAATCCGGCGCCGGCCGCGAGGTATTTCAAAAACTGTTGCGGGAGGGGGTGGTGGTGCGCCCGATGGACGTGTACGCCCTGCCCGACTACATCCGCGTCACAGTGGATACCGAGCGCAACAACCGCCGCTTCCTCAAAGCGTTGGACAAAGTTCTGGCGGGCACCGGCTCCTTTTGAACCGGGTTGTCACGGCCCCCTGCAGATCTGGCGGCACATCCATAAAACTTTCTTTATTTTGGCAAATAGGTTGATTGCGGGGGGAAAATATATATAATTACGGGTCTGATTCCCGTTTTTGAAAAAGTGCCGACGTGGTGGAATTGGTAGACACACCATCTTGAGGGGGTGGCGGGGCAACCTGTGCCAGTTCGAGTCTGGCCGTCGGCACCATTTTTTCTCACTTTCCCAAACAGACGTTCCCCGCGCTGGTGGACGATGAACGCCGAACTATCCCGCAAAGGAGATCAGAAGGGGATCGGGCTAGTTTTTGGTGTTGGCACGGATGACGTTGAACAGCTCCAGCGAGGAGTCGGTATCGATGTCGGTGATCTTCAGCCCCATCCCGCGTGAACCGGCCTTGGTCATGTTGTTCTGCACGCGGAACTTGCCTTTGATCTCGTGTTCCTTGTCCGTCTCCACCATGGAAAGGTGGATGGTGAAAATCCCCTCGGTGCCGACCGGGTAGGGGAAACTGGTGAATACGAACATCCCGCCCATGCTGATGTCGTTGGTTTCGTCGTATTTGATCTTTTGGCCGTGCACGTCCAGCGTTACGGACACGTCAAAATCAACGCGGTCGCGGACGCGCTTGTTATCTTTCCCCTCAGGCTTTTTCTCGCTCATAGAATCCCACTATACTCCCAATTAATGCTTCTATGGTATACACTTTTGGCATTGCCGAAACCGTAAACCCCTCCTTCAAGGCGGTCTCGGTGGTGACCGGCCCGATGAAGGCGACGGTGAGGCTTTTGACCACGTCCGGCAGCTCGCCCGGCTCGAACATCCCGGTGAAATTGGTGACGGTGCTGGACGAGGTAAAGGTGACCATCATCCCCCCTTCACGTATCAGCTGCAGCA
>JAKAGL010000312.1 GCA_021815535.1 bacterium | reverse complement strand
CGAGATGTTCTTCGAAGACGCGGTGGCCGCCAGCCGCATCCTGAACATTGCGCTCACCAGCCGCGACAAGGGGGTCGACGCAAAGGAAAAAACCCCCATGTGCGGCGTGCCATATCACGCGTTGGAAGCGTATCTTGGCAAAATGGTGAAGCATGGCCAAAAAGTCGCCATCTGTGAGCAGATCGAAGATCCGGCATTGGCAAAGGGGATAGTCAAGCGTGAGGTTGTCCGTGTTGTTACTCCCGGTACGCTTACCGAGGATTGGTTATTGGACGAAAAGACCTCCAACTATCTTGCTGCTGTTGCACCGGGAGATAAGGGGATAGGATTCGCCGCCGCCGATCTTTCCACCGGCAATTTCACCACCCGCGAGTTTGAGGGCCCCCGCGCCGCCGATATGCTTATAGATGAGTTGGCCCGGCTGATGCCGAAAGAGGTTCTGGTGTCTGATAACGCGGGGGATGGTCTGCTTGATCTTCTTAACGACTATCGAGTTGAGAAACTGGGTTTTCTTGCATTTGACACGGAAGAGGCCGCCCGCCGCTTGAAGGAGCGGTTTGATGTAAGCACCCTTGAAGGGTTTGGCCTGCAAGGACGCGACCTTGCCGTGTGCGCGGCCGGGGGCATTGTTTATTACGTGAAAAAAAATGCCGTCGATGTGCTGGAATCGTTGCACACCATCCGCTGGGTGAAAAGCGGTCTGGAGATGGAGCTGGACGCCGCGACATTGCGCAATTTGGAAATATTGCAAAGTCTGGGGGAAGGAAGCGGGGACGGTACTCTGGTGTCGGTGCTGGATAAGACCCGTACGGCTATGGGAGGGCGGCTGCTGCGTGAATGGCTGGTAAAGCCGTTGAAAGACCGTGAAACCATTATGTTGCGGCAGGCGGCGGTTACCGCCTTCTTTGGCGATCCGTTGACAGCCGATAGCTTCCGGGCGCGGCTGGGCGAGGTTGATGATTTCGAGCGCTCCATCAGCCGTATCGCGGGCAAAAGCTTCAACCCGAGGGATTTTTCATCTCTCAAACGCTCGCTAGCCGCCCTTCCTTCATTAAGGGAAACAGCCACAAAGTTGCCTGGCCTTGTGATGGCCGCGATTGTGGCGGAGTGGGATGACGTTGCGGAATTGGCGGAACTGTTGGGCCGGGCGGTTTCCCCATCGCATCCCGCCACATTCAAAGATCCCGGTTTTATCCGCGAAGGATACAGCACGGAGCTTGACGAACTGCGCGGGTTCCGGGATAACGCCACCGAGGCAATACGCAATTTGGAGGAAAAAGAGCGTGCGGCGACCGGCATCAGCACCCTCAAGGTTGGTTACAACAAAATCTACGGCTACTATCTGGAGATCACCCACCGGCATGGCGATAAGGTTCCTGCGGGCTACATACGGAAGCAGTCGCTGGTGAATTGCGAGCGGTTTGTGAGCCCGGAGCTGAAAGAAATAGAGGAAAAGCTGTTAAGTTCCGACGAGCGGGCCAAGCAGGTGGAAGCCAAACTGGTGGAAGAACTCCGCGCCATCACCGCTGGCTACATCAAGCGGGTGCGCATCGCTGCGGCTCTCATTGCACGGCTGGATGTGGCGTCGGCTTTGGCGGAAGGGGCGCGGCTGTATGGTTATTGCGCCCCGGAGATCCTAGATACCGATGAACTGGCGCTGACCCAAAGCCGGCACCCGGTGATCGAGCGGTTAATGACGGAAGAGAACTTTGTGCCGAATGACGTTTCGATGCGGGAGCGGCAGGAACGGTTGATGGTGATCACCGGCCCCAACATGGCCGGAAAGTCGACCTATCTACGGCAAGTTGCGCTTGCCGTGCTCATGGCGCAGGTGGGAGGATACGTGGCCGCGAAGAGCGCGCGTATCGGCATTGCCGACCGCATCTTCACCCGCGTTGGCGCACAGGACCGTCTTCAAAAAGGACTTTCCACTTTTATGGTTGAGATGGTGGAGACGGCGAACATCCTGAATAATGCTACAGCCCGTTCGGTGGTCATTCTTGACGAAATAGGACGGGGTACCAGCACGTTCGACGGCATCTCCATTGCCTGGGCAGTGGCTGAATTTTTGGCGCGGCTGAAGGCGCGCACCATATTTGCCACGCATTATCACGAATTGACTGATTTGGCATTCACCGAGCCAGGAGTGGCGAATTATAATGTAACGGTGAAGGAGCAACGGGAGCGGTTGATTTTTTTACGCAAAGTCGAGCCGGGACCAGCCGACAAAAGCTACGGTATTCAGGTGGCGCGTTTGGCTGGTTTGCCAAAAGAAGTGCTCAAGAGGGCAAAGACAGTTTTGAAACAATTGGAGCAAATGGAATACGATGCCGATGGCAGGCCCGCATTGAAGGGGGCCGACATGGGCGAGGGGCTTCAGGTGCCGCTTTTTACCCCCCCTCCGCATCCGGTGGTGGAAGGTCTGCGGCAGACAGACATCGACAACATGACGCCATTAGATGCGCTTAACTATTTGCATCATCTCAAAGAAAAGCTGGAATAGAGGCCGTATTTTGATACAATTTTCCGGTAAGGCGATGTTTTCTCACTAACTTTAGCGGGGCATACAGAATGTTTGATGAAGCGATAAAGAAACTCGAAGCGGAGATGTCCGAGATCAAG
>JAKAGL010000311.1 GCA_021815535.1 bacterium | reverse complement strand
AGCGGCGTGGAATTGCCCCCTGAACAGGAAGAGGTATCCCGCGATGCCGAACGCATTTTGGATGACGTTTTTAATGGCAACGCAATGTCCGTTGCACCTCAGGCAGCATCCCAGCGTGGGGAGGATGCGCTGGAGGATGCCATAGCCTCTCTGGACAGGGCGGCAATGGATGGTGGTTCCGAAGATGCGCCGCCGGTTTCGGCCCCAACGCGTGACAAGGCAGGCCAAACTCCGGCGCGTGCCGATAACGGGCTGGTTTCTGAGGAAAATATTGAAAACGCCAACATTTGGGATGCCCCCAAACGGGAGCTTGAGGAGGCTGTCCGCCGCGAAGTGGAAACCTCCGCTCCGCGCATCATCGCCGCCGAGACCAGCAGCCTGCCGCCGGAGCAGTTGGAGGAACTTTTCCGCGAATCGGTGGGGCGCTCGGTGGAAGAGTTCATAACCTCCCGGGCGGAGGAAGTGTTCCGCGAAGAAATGCGCCGGGCCATCGAGACCCGCTTTAAGGAATCGCTCGACACCCAAATGGAAAAAGTCTTCCGTGAGGAAATCGGCAGGGTGATTGCCGCCAGTTTCCAGAAGGCAATGCCACGGATGCTGGCTATCATCGACAAGATCACGGTACAGATAACCCCCCGTATCGCCCAGCACATGATAAAGATCGCCATTGAACGGATCAAGAAAGGCGAGATAAACTAACCGCCGCCATCAGCGCGGAAAAATTCCCATTCCGCTTTATTCACGGCAGCGCGGGCTATATAATGCCGCCATTACCGGCCACCCTTGAACGGGGCGGCTTTTTTTATTTGCGAGGTAGATAGATATGGAAGAACTGGGCACACGGTACGAACCGGCGGAAGTCAGCAAGCGCTGGTACGCCCGCTGGATGGAAAAAGGCTATTTCAAGGCGAAGGATGGCGATACCCGTCCCCCCTTCTGTATCGTTATTCCCCCGCCCAACGTCACAGGCTCGCTCCATGTGGGGCACGCGCTGGATAACACCCTGCAGGATATCCTCATTCGCCACCGCCGCATGAGCGGCTTCAACACGCTCTGGATGCCCGGCACCGACCACGCCGGCATCGCCACCCAGAACGTCGTCGAACGCGAATTGAAAAAAGAAGGGCTGGACCGCCACCAGTTGGGCCGCGAAAAATTCATCGAGCGGGTCTGGCAGTGGAAGGAAGAGTACGGCCACAAGATCATCACCCAGCTTCAGGAACTGGGAGCTTCGTGCGATTGGGACCGCCAGCGGTTCACCATGGACGAGGGACTTTCCCGCGCGGTGCGCGAAGTGTTCGTCCGCCTGTACGAAGAGGGACTGATCTACCGTAGCAATTACATCACCAACTGGTGTCCCCGCTGTCACACGGCGCTTTCCGACCTCGAAGTTGAATACGCCGAACGGAACAGCCAATTCTATCACATCAACTACGCGCTGGCAGACGGAAGCGGCGCGCTCACCATCGCCACCACCCGCCCTGAGACGATGCTGGGGGATACCGCTATCGCGGTCAATCCCGAAGACGAACGCTATAAAAAGTTCATCGGCAAAACGGTCATTCTGCCGCTGGTGGGGCGCGAGATCCCGGTCATCGGCGACAGCTATGTGGCGGCCGATTTCGGAACCGGGGCGCTCAAGATAACCCCGGCGCACGATCCCAACGACTTCGAGATCGGCAAGCGGCACAACCTGCCCGCCGTGGTGGTGATCGGCCGCGATGCGCGGATGCAGAACTGCCCAGAAAAATATCTTGGCATGTCGCGCGAGGAATGCCGCAAGGCGATAGTGGAAGACCTCAAGGAGCAGGGTTTCCTGGTGGAGGCGCGCGCACACAAGAATGCGGTGGGCGAATGCTACCGCTGCAAAACGGTGGTGGAACCGAACCTCTCGATGCAGTGGTTCGTCAAGACCGCGCCGCTGGCCGAAGAGGCCGTGAAGGCGGTGAAGAACGGCGACATCAAGTTCGTTCCCCAGTCGTGGGAGAACACCTACTTCGAGTGGATGAACAACATCCGCGATTGGTGCATCAGCCGCCAGATATGGTGGGGACACCGCATTCCCGCGTGGTATTGCGAGGACTGCGGCCACGTGAATGTGGCGCGCGAGGACGTGGTGAAATGTTCCGAATGCGGCGGCATAACGCTGAAGCAGGAAACCGACGTGCTGGATACCTGGTTCTCGTCGGGCCTCTGGCCCTTTTCCACTCTCGGCTGGCCGGACAACACCGAAGCGATGAAAACCTTCTATCCCACCAGCGTGCTGGTAACGGGGCTGGACATCATCTTCTTCTGGGTGGCCCGCATGATAATGATGGGTATCAAATTCACCGGCCAGCCGCCGTTTAAAACGGTCTATATCCACGCCCTCGTGCGCGACGCCGAAGGGAAGAAGATGAGCAAGAGCAAGGGGAACGTGGTCGACCCTCTGCAACTGATGATGCAGTACGGCACCGATGCGCTCCGCTTCACCATCTGCGCCAACGAAACGCAGGCGCGCGACGCGCGGATGAGCGAAAAGCGGATAGAAGGGTACCGCAATTTCGTGAACAAGCTTTGGAACGCCAGCCGCTTCGTGCTGATGAACAGCGGCGATTACGACGGCAAGGCGGACCTCTCGAA
>JAKAGL010000055.1 GCA_021815535.1 bacterium | reverse complement strand
GAAACTGCGGATATCGGAGAACAGCACCGAGATGTCCTCTTTCGTACCTGCGCCCAGACGGGCGATGTCAGTTGAGGAGTTGGTCATCATGGCCAGCACTTCGGGGGATACATATTGTGAAAACATGCGGCGCACCCGGGCTTTTTCACGCCCCTCGGTAAGCAGCAGATAGGCGAACGATCCGCTGCTGGAAAGGAAGAGGGTGGCGAAGGGGGGGACGAAATCGATCAGTTGGTTGTGGGAAAAACCGTAATAGTAACCCCCCGCAAGCATGATGGCGGCGCCGGCGGGGATCGCGAGCCGAAGGGCAAAATAACGGGCGTAGAACGACCCCGCCGCCCCGATAAGCGACAGGATCAACAGCAACGCTATGGTTACACCAAGTCGCGGCGGCGCGAGAAAATCGTTCAGGATGAAATTGCTTGCCAGCGATGCGTGCAGATAAACTCCCGGAGAGAGCGCGGCCATAGCGGTTGGCTTCATGTCCTCAACCCCCACAGCGCTTGCTCCGACAAAGACAATTTTATCTTTGAAATCCGCCGGGTCGATCATCATCTCTTCAAAGTCGCCGCTGCGCATTTTAGAAAGCGAAGCGAATATACCGCTTATTGAATAAGGCTTGAATTTTCCGTAGACGTTTATGAGGTAACTGCCGTTCGCATCTAATGGGATGGTGTGGTGATCAGAGACGAGGGAGCCTTCTTTAATCGTGGTTTGTTTTCCTTCAAGGAACGGGGCGGCTCCCAACACGGGGAAGTAGGCGCCCCGGTATTCGCGTATGGGACGGGTGCGGCGGTAAACGCCATCTTCATCCGGCGCGAATTCCACCACCCCAATGTTGTGGGCCGCCTGGTAAAGTTCGGGGATTGGGAGGTAATAGTTGTTGTTTTCTCCGGCTCCCGGCATCACTCCGGAAATGTCTTTTATGGCGAAGTGACGTATGAAATCGTCCGGAAGGGAACGGTTCAGCAAGGTTTTATTCTTTTCGTCTTCGATGTCCCTGATAAGCTGCATGGCGTGGAAGACCCGTCCGCTCTTTGCGGTGGCTTCCACCAACGCATTGTCATCGGGGCTGAGTTTGCCGTTTGCCGTTCGTGGATAACGCGTTTCCGGCCAGAGGATATCGAAGAGGATGGCGCGTGGCTTGCCGGCCATAATGAATTCCAGAAAATCGGAAAAGAGGGCGCGGGGCCACGGCCAACGGCCCGCGCTTGAGTTTAGGGCTGATAACGAGGCTTCGTCGATTAATACGATCGCTATTTGATCCGAAGGAGCCTTCGGGAGGCGTATCCACTTGACCGCCTGATCATACACAAGATACTCAAATCGGTTAAAGAAGCCGATATGAAAAAGCAAGAGAGTGAGCAGGAATGCCCCTCCAGCTATATTTATAACGGTTACGGCTTTCTTTTTATCCATTAGCATCCCCATCCACCGGCGAAATAACCTTCGTAATTATATGGCTTCGGAAAAAAAGATGATACCTTCATGAATTTCCTGTCAACATGGCCGAGCGAAAAAAGAATAGGCTATTCATCTTAATCTATGCTAAGAATAACATATAAATATTTAAAAGATATTTGTTGACTTTTATTTAATGTTAATATACATTTTCAAGCAAGGAGGATTGCATTGGGTTCAATTCAAGGCAGAGTTACCACCTTTATCGGGTGTATTATCAATTATGCCGCTCGCAGCGGTCTTTGTTTAGCAGTTCTTGCCGTAATAACTCTGCTTGCTGCCCCACACCGTGCTGAAGCAATTCCTGCCTTTGCCAAAAAATACAACGCCCCCTGCGGGTTGTGCCACACAACATGGCCGCGGCTCAATGCGGAAGGGTACAAATTTAAATTAAACGCTTACCAGTTGCCCGATTCACGCGATGGTCAAGAGACGGGAAAGATATCCCCTTCGTTTGATTTGCATCTTGATACCGGCAAAGCAAATCCTCCGGTGAGCTTGCGATTATTTGGCGGCTTGGGAGTATTTGGCCCGAGATCGGGGCCGGATGGGGCGCAGGCAAATGTTTTTCCTTGCTGTAATAACAGCAATCTGATGGATCTATATGCTGCGGGCACGATCGACAAAGATATCGGTTATTTCGCTTCGTACCAGATGGGCAAGACTGACATTGATCAAGGCTATCTTCGGATTGCCAATATTTTCGGTCCCGGGTATTTTGGCATCGACCTCGGCGGAATACGTACCGCCGATTCGGACGCCGTATCGCCCAACCGTTAATGGTTTGGGTCGGCCAATCCGGCTTTTTTCGGAAACTCAAACCTGCGTGGTGGCGATATCGGATTGCCGCTTGGCTATACCGATACCGGCCTCAGAATTTTCGGCAACCCTGATTATGGTCCGTTTACCTATGACGTGGAGATGGTTTCGGGTGCACGTCGCGTGGGTCAAGGGGTTAGCACCCGCGGCAGTGCGTACAGCGTCATGGCCCGTATGGATATCGGCGGTTTTGCCGGATCATTCCGGTATTGGGATAACCGGAGCGGCGAGTTGGTGTTCCAGCCGACCGCATCGGGAAGTTATACCTATAGTTTGGGACAGACCGCCGGTGCCGGCGAATTTGCGCCGGACCGAATGAGTCCCGATGAAAAAACGCAGGATTATCTTTTTGCGATGAATTACCGGGCCGACCGGTGGGAACTGGAAGCGGTTTATGACATGAATAACTTTGCGATCGGCCAAAGGACAAATGGGGCAGATTCGTATACCCAGTCGCAAATGAAGCGTACCGGCTTGGCGGTGGCCTGGATATACCGACTCAGCCCCTTTGTAAATTTCGGCACACGTTATGGCACGTCCACCGTGAAGGATTACAACCAGACCGTGACGGTTAATGGTACCACCAACACGTATTTGTTTTCGCCCGCCACGGCATCGCAACTTGACGTGAAGTTCGAATTTTTACCGACACAGAATTCCCGTATCAGCCTGCTATGGACACTTGATAACTCAAACGCGGAAGCGCGGATGAACGGTGCTGGCACTGTGTATGACCTGCAAAGCAAACTGTTCCTCCTATGGGATTGGGCGATCTAACTCCTCCTCCTCTCTATACGCCCGATTTCATTCAAAAGCCCCCGGAGCCGGACACACTCCGGGGGCTCCCTCCTTGGGGGCTCAGATGCCCCGCATGCTGAATCGCGCAACTGCCTGCTTTGCGGTATACTTCACATATGCCCAAAACAAAACAAGCCGAAGAGAGAATGATCGCCGACAGCGCGCAAGAGTTGCCGTTGGAGGCTGGGCAACCGCGCAAACTATTGATCGTTGAAGACAATAAAATAGCCCGAATGGTTCTGCAAAGCGAACTCACAGACCTTGATCTGCAATTTTTAATCGCCGAAGACGGTGAAATGGCGTTGGCATTGGCCGAAAAGGAAAAGCCGGCGGCCATAACCATGCAGATAGACTTGCCAAAGGTGGGTGGCATTGAAGTATGCCGTAGATTAAAGAACAAACGCGCTACGCGGGATATCCCGGTGCTTTTTGTGACGCAAAGGGGAACGCCCGAACAACAGCGCGAGGCCTTTGGCGCGGGCGCGGTAGATTATCTCATCACCCCGTTTCCGCGAGGCAAACTAGCGGCCCGCATCCAGCGTCTGCTGGAAGTCAAGCATGTCACCACTCCCCAAACAATCCTGGTGGCCGAAGACAGCGAAACCATACGGGCGATCATTGCCGGCATCCTCAAACGTCAGGGGCACACGGTTGTGGAAGCGCGCGATGGCATGGAGGCATGGAGCTTATTACAGGCGCGCAAGGATATTGACATCCTCATTAGCGACATCAATATGCCCAATATGGACGGCCATCAGCTTTGCCGCATGGTGCGCGGCAGCATGGATTACGCTTTCATGCCGATACTCATTGTTTCCACGATGGCAGACAAAGAAGACATCGCCATGTTGCTCAACGCCGGGGCTGACGATTACATCATCAAGCCGTTCGCCGCTGAAGAGTTTCTGGCGCGCCTGAAAGCGCATATCCGCGTGCGCCACCTGTACAGCGAACTTTCCCTGGCAAATTCGCGGCTCAAAACGTTTAACGAGTCGCTGGAGAAAATGGTGGAATTCCGTACCAGGCAATTGCACGAAGCAAATATGGAAGCGTTGACGATGCTCGCCGTCGCCTCGGAATACCGCGATACTGACACCGGCAACCATGTTCGCCGCATCGCTGGCTACACGCGCCATATCGCGCTGGCAATGAACTATTCCGAGACCAAAGCTGAAGAGATCAGCTATTCCAGCATATTGCACGATGTGGGAAAGATCGCCATTCCTGACGTCATCCTTAAAAAACCGGGAAAGCTTACCGATGAAGAATTCAACCTGATGAAGGGACATACCGTTCACGGTGAAGCAATATTGAAAAGCAACAGCGATTTTTTCAAGATGGGGCGCGAAGTGGCGCGCTGGCATCATGAACGGTTTGACGGCAGCGGTTATCCCGACGGTTTGGAAGAGTATAATATCCCTTTGGCCGCGCGTATCACCGCGGTGGCGGACGTTTTCGATGCGTTGACGAACAAACGGGTGTACAAAGAGGCATGGCCGATAGATAAAGCGAGCCAGTTCATTATCGAGGGGGCTGGGAAACATTTCGATCCGTTGGTGGTGGAAGCGTTCGATATGATCTTTAAGAACGGTACCATCAAGAAGATCTACGACCAATACCTCTGACCATTCCGGCCGGTCATACGGCCGATGATGGCAACCCATATCCACATGCCATAAAAAACCATCCTGCAAGCGGGGGTATTGCCATGGTGTGGCAGGATGGATCATTGAAGCGGGGAAGGGGGCAATCGGTAAAAGGGCGCGCCGCGGTTCTTGGTTATTTCTTCGGGACGGGGCGGGGATGCCCCTGTTCGTCCACAGCGACGTAGACCATTTTTGCTTCCGTCACTTTTACGCATCTGCCGTTGTTGACCCTTTCAGCGTAAACGGTGATGTCCATCGTGATGGAGGTAGTGCCAATGGCGACGCACTCGGCATAGCAGCTTACGAGATCACCCACGTAGACCGGTTTTTTAAAAACGACTTCTTTTACCGCAACGGTGGCAACCCGGCTTTGGGCGATCCGCATGGCATCAATCGAACCGGCGATATCGATCTGTCCCAAGATCCAGCCGCCGAAAATGTCCCCCTTGAAGTTGGTATCCTTCGGCATCGCGGCAACGCGCAAGGCCGGCTGTTTACCGGAGGGAAGTTCGCAATATTCTTCTTTCAAATTATTCATGTTTTTTCATTATATCATTTCCGCCGTCCCCGCAAAGGAACCGGCCTCTGCCATTCTCCACAGTGGGGGCTTTAGTAGAGACGGGCCAACAGGCTGTTGATCTTTTCCGTATTCACCTTTCGCTTCAACAGCGGCTCGGTATCCCCGATGACCGTTGCCACATAGCCAGGGCGCGGGTTTTTATAGATAACTCCCAGAGGTATCCCGGAATCCCACTCAAATGCTTTTGCTAACGCTTTCGCCCGGTCTGTGGGGTCGTGCTCCGGCCCCAGGCGGTAAGCGCGTTGTTGATACCATTGGTAGGTATTTACCTTGTTGAAAGAAACGCAGGGCTGCAGAACGTCAATCAGCGCAAAGCCGCCGTACCTCATTGCCTGCTCAATGAGATCCGCCGTGAAGTCGATCTCTTTTGAAAAGCTACGGGCCACGAAAGGGGCGTCGAGGGCTATGGCCACCGCCAGCGGATTGAAGGGCGTAAGTATTACCCCCTCCGGTTGCAGTTTCGTTTTCATCCCTTTGTCAGAAGTGGGGGAGGCCTGTCCCTTGGTGAGGCCATACACCTGGTTGTCATGCACGATAACCGTCATTTCGATATTGCGGCGGATGGCATGGATAAAGTGGTTTCCTCCTTCGCCGTACATGTCGCCGTCTCCGCTGGTGACGATGACGGTCAGGTGATGGTTGGCCGCTTTAGCACCGAAGGCCGGTGGCAACGCCCTGCCGTGCAGCCCGTTGAAGCCGTTTGACTTGAGGTAGTGTGGCAGTTTTGCCGCCTGGCCGATGCCGGAAACGGTAAGAACCTCCTCCGGTTTTTTACCGGCGTGTATCAGCGCTTTTTCCACCGCGTTAAGGATGGCGAAATCTCCGCAACCGGGGCACCACGCTTTTTCTCCTTCATAGTGAAATGCGTTTGAATTTCCCATTTCCATGCACCTCTTTCAGTTTATCGATGATATGGCGGGCGGTTATAGGCCGACCGTCATACCGCGTTACCGGCATGCCGGAATGTATACCGGTTTCACGCGCCAGCAGTTGCGCCAGTTGACCGGTAAAGTTTCCTTCCACGGTGTGAACGTGTTTCTTATTTGCCAGCAATACGCGCGCCTCCCGCGAAGGGAACGGGGCCAGGCGGTTAAAGTGCGCCATGCCCGCTTTGATGCCCGCCCGGTTCAGGGCATCTACAGCTTCCCGCGACGCACCATAAGAGGTTCCCCAGCAGGCGAGTGTAATGGCCGGCTTTTTATTGCCGTACCATATTGGCTTTCCGGTCTCTTTGACCATTCCTTTCAGTTTGCGGAAACGTTTTTCCACCATGGCGCGGACGATATCGGCGTTTTCCGTAATGTGGCCATCCTCCTCATGCAGGTGGCTGTCATACATTACCCGCACACCGGGGGTTCCATATGGCAGACGGGGAGAAACGCCATTGGGCGTTATACGGTACCGTTGATAGGGGGCGGGAACTTTTGCCGGATCAGCCAGATGTTCCTTAATACGCACTTTTGTGATATTGAGCCGGTCGAGCGTCACATAACTGTCCACTAACTGCTGGTCACCCAGCAAGAACACCGGCGCCTGATACTTGTCGGCTAAATTCATGGCATGGATGGCGGTATAAAATGCTTCTTCCGCGGTACCCGGCGCGAAGACAAAACGGGGGAATTCGCCGTGACCGATGTTCAGAACAAGGTTGAGGTCTTCCTGTCCTGTGCGTGTAGGCAGTCCGGTGGCGGGGCCTGGGCGCATGATGTTGGCGATCACTATCGGGGTCTCGGCTACTCCGGCAAGGCTGATCCCCTCCGCCATAAGATCCAGTCCGCCCCCTGATGTGGTGACGGCGGTCCGTACCCCTGCGGCGGAAGCCCCGAGAGCCATGTTCACGGCCGCGATTTCGTCTTCCGCCTGTTCGGAAAGAATGCCCAATTCCGCGGCGCTGGCGGTGACATAATTGAAAATTGATGTGGAAGGGGACATCGGATATGCGCTTATGAAACGGAGACCGCCGGTCATCATGCCGAGGCCGATTGCTTGCGCCCCGTTAATAAGCATCCGCGTTTTTTGCTTCACCGGCGGCAGGGAGGACGTGGTCTCGGCGTAGTATTTCGCGATATGATCATACCCGGCATGCGCGGCGGCGACATTCTTTTCGACAGCCGCTTCCCCCTTTTTTCCGAAATGTTCGTTTAACAGCGAATCTACCCCCTTCATGCCGATTTCGAGGAGGGCTGCGATGGCGCCCAATGCCACTGCATTGGCATACACCGGATTACCGGCTTTGTTGGCGAAACGGTTCATCGGTACCCCGGCGAACCGGACACCGTTGATGTCGGGCGGTTTATTATCACTATCGTGCAACACGATGCTTCCGGCAGTCAGCTCGTGCCGATGTTCGTCAATGCTTCGGCTGTCAAGCGCCACAAGAATATTTATTATGGGCTGAGGGGCGAAGATTCGGTCGGCGTCAATACCAATCTGGATGAAATTGTGGCCGCCGCGGACGCGGGACATGTAGTCCTGCGTTGCCAGCAGGTGGTAACCTGCGCGGGCAAGCAACTTCAGGAGTAAGTCGGATATGGTTACGAGCCCCTGTCCGGCCATGCCGCCGAGCGTAAGTGTTGTATGTGGCATAATCGCCTCCCGATATGTGAGGCCATGACCAATCCGTCAGGCGCTTTGCGGCCATCCCACCTTACAGTGGGAAGGCCGCTGCGTCGTTATCGCGCTAGGCGGTTTTCCACGGCCTTCCAGTTGATGTTCGCGAAGAAATCATCAATGTAGCGCCCCCGTTCAGTCGGTTTCAGGTAGGCGGTCCATGCGTGTTCCCACACGTCCATCACCAGTAGAGGCGTAAAGCCGGCCGGATGCCCTTCTTCATGCATCCCTATCCAGTGGTTGCTCAAAAAACCGGTATCGGGGTCCTTGTAAAGGATTGCCCAGCCGACACCGCGCATCGCCGCGATTTTACGGAATTCAATTTCCCAGTTCTCCCAGCAACCAAAGGCGTCTTCGATGGCGGCTTTCACCTCAGAGCCGGGTTCGGCATTGCCACCGAGATTATCGAAATACAGTTCATGCAACCTCATACCGTTGTATTCAAAACCGAGGCGTCGTACAAGTTCGCTGAACTCTACCGAGCCGGCCTCGCCTTTTTCGACGATACCGGCGATTTTTTCCCGCAACAGATTCGTGTTTGTAACATAGCCGCCGTAGAGTTTCAGGTGCTCATCGATCTCGGTTTTCGTGATCCCACGCAATTTTTCAAGCCCCGGAAATGTTTTGGGCGTGTATTTAGTCAGTGTTTCCAGTAGCGGAGTCATGGCATTCCTCCAGTAACGGCGCGCTGAATGGGCGCGCCGTCAAAAAGGGTCTTGTTTTAGGGTTGTTCCATTTTGGAAAGCGTTCGGCCGATAGCCGGGCGCCGAATTTGCAAAACAAATAGTCCTTCACCCAACCGGCGAAATCAAATCGCCAATAAGTTTTACGACCATTAAGCAGGAGCATATAATTCTCCTTTTTACCTGTATTCATTCTACACCAGTTTTGTCCAATTTGGCGTTTTGGAGGGGGGACATCTTGATTGACGTCGAGTTGGAAGAGAAGTATGCGATAATAAAGCGATTAGCGGGCGTATGAGGAGGCTCGCCATAAAAATTATTAATTGAAAGGAGCGTCCAATGAAAAAATGGAAATGCCAAGTTTGCGGATACCTCCACACCGGCAACGAACCGCCGGATGCCTGCCCCGTATGCTATTCTCCCAAATCGAAGTTCATAGAAGCTTCCGGTACGGAACAAATGGACCTTGCGGGTTACCTCGATGCGAACATCAAGGGAGAAACCTGGGAAGTGACGCATTATATGGCGATGGCGCTGAAGGCGCAGACGCTTGGCATGCCGGAAGTGGCGGAAACTCTGCTGAGGATCGCCGGTGAAGAGGCCTATCATGGCAGCAACTTTATCCTGCGGGGGCACAAGGCGGCGGGCCTGAAAACCAAGATCGATACCAGCAGCCAGCTTGCCGACGACCTGAAGAAGGATATGGAAATGATGCTCAAAGGCGAACATGGCGCACACAAGGGGAAAAACGAGGCGGCCGCGATAGCGCGAGCTGAAGGATTTGATGAACTGTCCGGATTTTTCAAGATAGCGGCGGAAGACGAATCCCGCCACGCCAAGATGCTGGAAGGGCTTCTGAAAAAGTATTTTTAGCGCGTCAATATATGTCGGCCCACTCGGCCGATGTTCACTTTAGAACGTGCACCCACCGGTATAAATAAAAACGGCGCGGCCTTGTGGGCCGCGCCGTATATGTTCGATTGAAGCGGATTAGATCTCGTACGGAGGGCGCATGGCGCGCAGGGCCGCCACCCGTTTCTCCATCGGCGGATGTGTGCTGAAAAGGCTTAACAGGCCGCCGCCGGTGAGCGGGCTGACAATGAACATGTGGGCCGTCGCGGGTTCCGCCTCCATCGGAGTGACCTGCACTCCGCGGCTGATCTTCTCGAGCGCCGAAGCGAGCGCCTCGGGATTTCGCAATAGGGCCGCACCGGTCCGGTCCGCGCCGTATTCACGGGTGCGGCTGATGGCCATTTGTACCAGCATGGCGGCCAACGGAGCCAGAATCATCATCAATATCATCACCGCCGGATGCGAGCCGCCTTCGCGGTCGTTGCTGCGGCCGCCGCCGAAAATCAATGCCCACTGAGCCATGTTTGCCAACATGCTGATGGCGCCGGCGATTGTAGCCGCAATAGTTCCGATAAGGATGTCGCGGTTTTTAACATGGGATATTTCATGCGCCAACACACCGGCCAGTTCGTCTTTCGTGAGTATCCGCATGATGCCCTCGGTGACAGCCACGGCAGCGTGTTCGGGGTTGCGCCCGGTGGCAAAAGCGTTGGGCTGTTCAGACGGGATGATATAAACCTTCGGCATCGGGATGCCCGCCGCCTGTGTTAGTTGCCGTATGGTGGAGTGCAAGCTGGGCGCTTCGACATCGGAAACCTCCCGGGCCCCATACATCCTGAGAACGATCTTGTCGCTCCAGTAATATGAAACGAAATTCATAACGACGGCGAAACCAAAGGCCATCACCATGCCACTTTGTCCCCCCAGCGCATTTCCCGCCGTCACCAAGATGACGGTCATCGCCGCAAGGAGAAAAGTCGTCTTAAGTATGTTCATTGCTGTATTGGATCCTCCAATTAGGTTTGTGCTGGTTTAATAAGACCCCCTGGAAGGGAAGTCAATGCTGACGAGTGTCCCACATAATTAAGTTCATAATAACATATTCTGGTTATGAGATTATTGGATGGTGACGAAAAAAATACGAATAAAATGAAGTGCAGTTTGCGAAAACTATTGAAAATATATGGTTTTATAGTATGGCTGTTGGCATGGTTCTCAAGCGAAAAGCTTGAAATAAAATGCCCGGAACAGACCACTGTTCCGGGCAGCATGCGCGATAGTTTTGGAAGACCGCTTAGCGTTTTTCCATGCCGGCCGGTTGTTTGGTAACCTGCTGGGCGATCAGGTCGCCTTTGCCGCCGTCGATTAGGTCGTGCCATACGTTTACGGGGGCTACCATCACGGTGCCAGGACCGACTTTTATGACTTCTTCCTTTCCGTCATCGAGCTTAAAGGTGCCGGTGCCGGCGATTACGGTGAAGATC
>JAKAGL010000054.1:370-10992 GCA_021815535.1 bacterium | reverse complement strand
CAGCCTGGCCAAGAAGAAGGACCTTTCGCTCACAACGGATTTCCCAACCGGGAGTTCCCCCATCGTGTGCGACAGGCGCAAGGTGAAGCAGGTGGTTATCAACCTGTTGAGCAACGCCATCAAATTTACCGACCGTGGCGGAGTGCGGGTTGAACTGGCGGCCGCGCCGGGGGGATACCGGATAAGCGTTTCCGATTCGGGCATAGGCATTCCCGCCGAACATCATGCGTTGATATGGGACCGTTTCCATCAGGTAGACGGCTCCGACAACCGCAAGCACGCCGGAACGGGTCTGGGGCTTAATCTTGTAAAAGAGCTGACAGAAATGCATGGCGGCTCGGTTGAACTGTCAAGCATTGCGGGAAGCGGGTCAACCTTTACGGTTTATTTTCCAGCGAAAGCGGCCGGCAGGGGATCCGCCAAAACTTGATAGTTTTATGGATCGGTTAATTCGAAGCTTGAGCCGAAGGTATTGTCACGGTAAAGGTGCTCCCTTTCCCGGGATTGCTTGTTACGCTGATCGATCCGTTGTGCAGCTCGATCACCTTTTTTATCATGGTCAGTCCAAGTCCGTTCCCGCCGTATTTGCGGGTGATGGATCCATCAAGCTGGTAGAACGCCGAGAAGATATGGTTGAGGTCCTCCGTGTTGATTCCCACGCCTTCATCAACAACGGTCAGGATCAGACGGCCGTTGTTGTGATGCAGGCGCAGTTGAACCTCGGCTCCTGATTCTGAGAATTTCAGGCTGTTGAGGAGAAGCTCATATACCACTTCCATCATTTTTTCCGAATCACAAATGATGACGGGAACATCCCCCCTGATCTCCATAGTGATCGGGTGGTTTTCGGCAACCTTAAGTTTCTTTATGTTCTGAATTGCCAGATCCACCAAATCCCTGAAATCCACCGCGTCGCGGCTGATCTGAATGGCTCCGGCGTTGATTTCGGAGATCAGGAGCAGAGTGTTTATCATGCGCAACAACGCGCGGCCCTGTTCATTGATGACGCGCAGCTTGTCTTTTGTTTTCGGATCGCCGTTTTCCATGCCGATCAATATTTTGCTGAAGCCGATGATGCCGGTAAGTGGCGTTTTGAGCTCATGGGACACATTGGCCAGGAACTGATCTTTGAGTTTGTTGGCGGCCAGCACGTTGGCCCGTTCCCGCTTGAGGTCTTCCAGTGCCGCGGAAAGTATGATGTTCACTGTCCGCATTTCATTTTCCTGGCGGGAAATGAACTTCCCGCTGAACTGGCGGATGGCGTAATTGGTGCATTGATCAACCATCTCAAGGGCCGCGTTGATGTCTTCATGGGGCATATGTTCCACGATAATGTGGCGCACAATGTCGCGGAACATCTGAAAGGCTTCCTGAACTTCTTCCAGTTTGAATCCGGCGTCACTTCGTTTCTGGACAATATCATCGATGAATCGGTTGATAGGCCCGGGGGTTCCGCGGAGTATGAAAGAGAGACTGGCGTCGAATGCGGCTTTGCCCGTTTGCCGAAGCTCATATTCGGGCCGCCGCCGGTATGTTTCCGATATCCGCTGCAACGCCGCGACATATTGCCGCAATATTGTGTCGCTCTGACGGTGCAACAGTTCATCCAGCCTTGTCAGCATTCTTTTCCGGCCTTATTTAAAGGTATCCACTTTGCCTTATCTCCCAGGGCTTGCACGAGTGCCTTTTATGGGCCGGCGATCGCAGCCCTTCACGGAAAACATGGATAATTCAATCATGATGGTCATACAGAGGGGCCTTCTCCTCCATTATTTGGATAATCTCGGGAACGGTATCGGCCAGATAGAGGCAGTGCATGTCGCTGGGACTGATCATTTTCTCATTTTGCAGCCTTTTTCCGATCCACTCAAGCAGTCCGCTCCAGAATTCCCTGCCGACAAGGATAACCGGAAAGGGCGCTATTTTTCTTGTCTGTACCAACGTAACGGTTTCAAACAGCTCATCGAGCGTGCCAAATCCGCCGGGCATAAAAATAAACGCGGTGGAATACTTAAGCAAAAGCACTTTCCGCACGAAAAAGTAATTCATCGTAATGGCCGGTTCAATGTAAGGATTAGCCTTTTGCTCTTCCGGGAGAAAAATGTTTATCCCCGCCGAGTGGCCGTTGGCTTCATGCGCCCCACGGTTTACCGCTTCCATCACTCCCGGCCCGCCGCCCGTCAATACGGAATAGCCGATTTTGGCCAGTTTTTCTCCCAGTTCCATCCCCATATGGTATTCCGGGGAGTCGGCGCTGATACGGCTGGAGCCGAAAACGGTCACATAGGGACCTTTGTCCATCAGTATGCGGAAACCATTGGCAAACTCAGAAACGATCTTTTTGAGGCGGTTGATATCCTCGTCGGAAAGGCCCTCGGGAAGATTGTGGTAAATCTGGGAAACAATATCCCCTTTTTTTTCGAGGTCGGGCCTGTTTTCAAATTGCCTTGTCATGTATGCAAATTCTAGCATTAGCGGCGGGTCTAAAAACAGATTTTAGTTTTTTGCAGGCGTTTTTTCAGATTTCTTCTCTTTAAGGTTTTCCAGCCCTTTTTCCGTGGAAAGCGCCCGCGCCGGGGCTTCAAGCATCCTTTGGAAAATACCTAAAATTGCGCGGGCAACCGATTCTCCGGGCACTGCTTTGATCTCCGGGGCATCCATCGGGCCGGTCACGTCGTAATATGAAATGACCAGCGATTTCTGGTCGCCGGTCAGGAGGGTGCCCGCCACCGGAATATGGGAAATGATCGTATCGATCGACGTAAACGGTTTTACCCCGAGCAGAAGTTTTACCGTTCCATCGCTAAAATGGATGTCACCGCTGGCCGACATACGTATCACATTTCCTTCCAACAAGAGATCGTCGGTGTGGCCCGTTCCTTTTTTTATTTCCATCGTTCCCGCAATGCTGCTGTACGGCAGGCCCTCACCTTCCTGGCGGGTGGCCCGTTTTTCCAACAGCGGAGAAATATTGATCACGGAAAAAAAGTCCGCCCATCCGCCGATCTGCGAAATAAGGCCGTCCGCCGCTTTAAACCGCGCGGTTCCGTTCAGGGTATGGCGGAGGTCTTTCCATTCCAGTCCCTCGCCGTTAAAGGCGCCATCCAGGTTCATTCTTCCGGTTATCTTCTTTATGTTCGGCCAGACGTCCTTTATCAGCGGTTCCATTTCAACCGCCGTTAATTTCATTTTGGTGCTGAATAACGGTTTGTCCGGTTCCACGTTTATATCGCCTGTTGCATCGCAGCTCCCTTGATAGGCGCCAAAGTGGATTTTCTTGAACGTGAACCGATCGTGGTAATAGTGCATCTCAAGGTCGATGTCCTTATAGGGAATAATGTCGAGCGTGCCGGAGTTTGAACGGGCTTTGATGAACAATTCCGGGCTGAACTTGGTCTTTTCGGTCCACCACGGGTCTGGTGCTCCTTCCAGCCAAACGGTATCGCCGAGTTCCAGCCGCGAGGCGCGTACATCCAGCCGTAGAACCGGCTTTTTTTGTATAAGCAGGGATCCAGTGGCCGTGCCCGAGGAGTTACCGCTGGTGAACGGGATACCGTTGAATGAGACCAGGTTTCCCTTCAGCTTGATGGTGCCTCGGATATTCTGGAACTTTTTGGGGAGTATGGTGTAAAACCCGACATTTTTTCCGCTCAACCATCCATTGACCTTCGGCATATCGCCCGGCGAAAAACGGGCCAAGACATCCCCTTTAACGTTGCCTTCCAGCTTCAGGTAGCCCAATACGGGAAGCGTTTCCTTAAATCGTTCCAATTGGCCTAAATTAATGTCATCGATTTTCGCTTTCAACGTGCCGCTGGCAACCGGTTTTTTGCCGCCATCGGTGATATGCACTTCCCCCTTCACCGCGCCTTTTATCATTCCTGCTCCGAACCCTTGTATATAGGCAGGGCCATCGGCAAGATCGATGTCATCTACATCCGCGCGGAAATCATAACCCTTCCAGGAATGGGCATCCGGCGCCAAGCCATGAAACCGGATGCGGGAATTGCCGAAGTCGACGCGTCCTTCATTGATGACAAGGCGCTTGCCACCCTGCAACGTTCCTTTAGCGGAAATGTTCAGCTTATGGCTTGGCGGCTTGTCGATTATCCCCAAGAACTTTACGTTCGCTTGGGTAAGGTTAAATTCCTGGGAAAAGGCAAGGTGGTCCAGCGTACCGGAAAGGTCGATATTTCCCATAATGTTCCCGGTGAACCCTTCCCGCAGACGCGCGGCAAGCAATGGGTTGTCGGACAGGCGGGGGATGCCGCCGACAATATCTATTTTCATATTCATGTCGTAATCGGGTTCCGCATACCGCCGCACTTCGCCATTGACCGTGATGGCGCTGTCTTCCACATTAAAGGAGGCATCTTTAATTTCGACAATAGTGGGGGTCACATGGAAGGTGCCATTGAATCCGGAGACCGGTACCTTGAACTGGTCGTGGCGGAATCCGACGTTTGAAAAAAGAATATCCGCATCCAGTTTGGTTATCTTCTGTTCCAGCAGACCCGCCTGCACGTTCACCGTGGCGCTGACGGTTCCCTTGATATCCCGCACCGGGGCTATCATATCCTCCAGATTTTTCGATACGATGCGCGACAGGGCCTTTTCCCGCAATTCCGCCACATCCACGTTCGCCGTCATTACAGCATCCAACACCGGCGTGGTGCCCAGCCCGGAGATCGAACCGCGAAGCTTGGTGATAGCGCTTTTGCCGTGGACGGCAGAAAGGTTTTGGAAAGAAACCAGATTTCCCTTGATATCGATGATCCCCTTGATCCCCTGAACCGGCAATTTCATTCCCCGAATGAGAAAACTTGCATCCTCCAGCTCCAACCGGCCCGAAACCCGTTCCAGATTTTCCGGTTTGGCAATATGCATGAATGCGCTGAAAGGGCCGTTAAAGGTAAGGCCGGATACCCTGAAACGCCCCCCTCCCACGCTCTTTCGGATTGCGCTCACCACCGGATTGGCCAAGTACGTCGGAGGAACGAGGAGATCCAGCTTATCAAGCTGCACAAACGAGGTGCTGGCCCGTAAAGTTATATTCGGATCGGGTTTGAGGTAATTGGCGATTTGCATACCCACATCAAGCCGGGCTCCCGGAAGGTATATTTCAAAGTGATCGAGCGAGATAACGTTGGGCCGGATGGCGCCCGCAAAATTGAACCGCCGCGGTTCGTGTGTGGAACCCGTGAAAAGCTCCGGATTGATAACATGGTCGACCGACCGGGCGGATAGCGAACCGCTGAAGGGCATCTCTTTGGATGGGCGTCCATCGAATTTTAATTTGAACGAGTATATCTTCCGGGAATAGTGTTCCGGCAGCAGGTTGGAGAAGTAGGCGTCAAAGCTGCCTGAATAGATTGAATCGACATTGATGGTTCCTTTGGTTAGCGAGTTATTCCAATCCCAGGCTGGCGCCCCGAAGCGGCTTTTCAGTGAAAGCTCGATTGTACCCGGTTTGAGGTTGCGGTAGAGCGGATTCTTTTTCAATGAAGGATCGATCAGCCCGGCTTTGAATTGTATCAAGGTGGGGAATAACCACCGGCCGACATGGAAATGCAGGTCGATTCCCTCCAGCATCAATAATTTGGCCGCCAGCTGTTTATCAGCCGGCGGTTTCCCTGTATCGGATTCAAGGGGAAACAGCGTCGCGGGATCAACCGGCTCGGCGGGGGTAATCGGGGGCATCAGGCTTTGTTCGGTATCTTCCGCCAAGTAATAGTTTTTGGCGGCGCGGTAATCGTAGTTCGTTTGGTGCGGTTCGTCGATTACGGTGGCATGAAGCGGGGCATAGGCATCCGACAGTGTCACACTGCCATTGGTGATAATGGTATTGTCCGGCGGCGCGGGCAGGCTTCCGCCTTTTTCCTGGCCGGTGAAAAGATGCGCCAAATTCCAGCGTCCCTCTTGGTCCCGTTCGACGTTCACCACGAGGCCGTCAATGGAAAGCCGGGAAAGGCGTGGCGGCCCAAACAGCAGGGATGGCAGCCAGACGACGGCCTCAAGGCGGTTGGCGCGGATATTTTTTCCTATTGTGGGGAGAATGGCCGCTATGCCCGGGCGATAGGGCAACCACTCCAGCCGTTCGAAACCGACCTGGATGCCTGATGTTCGCGCGATCTCACTTGTGATCCGGTTCCGATAGTTATTGAGATTAATATAGTGCTTGGCTATTTCCATCGCCCCAAAAGCTATTGCTCCGGCGATAAAAGTTGCCGCAACGGCTATCCGTGCCCAGTTAAAAACCTTATTCATAACCGTATTATTTTAACAGCCCAGTGCGGTAATCCCCCTATGAAACCGCTCCGCCGCGCAGTTTCTCCAGAAGCGCCACAAAGTCAGCCGGAAGAGGCGCCGTGAAACGCATTGTGTTGCCGGTGACCGGATGTATGAGTGTGAGCGTTTCCGCGTGAAGGGCTGGCCGCCCTATGAGTTTGGTCTTTTCCTTGCCGTAAAGCTGATCTCCCAGCAAGGGGTGTCCTACCGCCGACATATGTACCCGTATTTGGTGGGTGCGGCCGGTTTTCAGCTTTAGCCGCACCAGCGTCGCGGCGCGGAAAACTTCCACCGTTTCGTACAGCGTTACGGCATCGCGTGGAAAGTCGGTTTTAACCGACATTTTTTTGCGATACAAAGGATGGCGGCCGATCGGTTTGTTGATGGTGCCAGCGGGCGGCGTAATAATGCCGCGGACAACCCCCAAATATTCACGCCCCATCGCACGGGATTTCAACTGTTCCGAAAGCGTCGCGTGAGCGGCGTCGTTTTTAGCCACAGCCAGCAGGCCGGTGGTCTCCTTGTCGATGCGGTGGACGATGCCGGGGCGTATTTTGCCGCCGATGCCGGAAAGCCCCTCGCAGTGCCCCAGCAGTGCGTTTACCAAAGTGCCATGTGCATGCCCCTTGGCGGGATGTACCACCATCCCTGCGGCTTTGTTGATGATCGCGATATGTTCGTCTTCATAAATGATGTCGAGCGGGATGTTTTCCGCCTCGGCATCCAACGGTTCAGGCGGCGGAATCTCCACCGCGAACTCCTCGCCGATATCCGTTCTATGGCGCGAAGGAACCGGTTGCCCCGCCAGGGTGACCAGCCCTTTTTCAATAAGCCGCTGAACGCCGCTGCGGGACAATTCCGGAAGCCGTTCCGCCAAATATTTATCCAGCCGCTCGCCGTCTTCAGCTTCTTGCACGGTGATGAGAATTCGATTGTTCATTTGGCCTTTCTAAAACCGCGATACAGTAAGATTAGTCCACAGGTAAAACCAATGATGGCGAGGCCTTGCGAGGTGCTTAGTGAAAGGCCGAAAAAATGTCCACGCGGATCGCCGCGGAAATATTCCACGATGAAGCGTCCCACCGAGTAAAGGGTTATCCATACGATCATAAGCTGGCCGTCGAACTTCTTGCGGCGACGTATCGCCAGCAGGATAAGGAAAATGATAAATTCGTTAAGCGAATCGAAAATCTGCGTGGGGTAGAGCGGTACCCCCAACGGGGCAAGCCCGCCGGGATTGCTGAATACTATGCCTACCCAGGAATCGGTCGGCCTGCCGTAGCAGCAACCGGCGGCGAGGCATCCCAGCCGTCCGATGGCATGTGCCAGGGCCAAATAAGGGGCCAGGACATCTGCCACTTTCCAGAACGCAAGGTTATGTTTATTGATGAACCACCAGACCACCGGCACACAGGCAATGAAGCCGCCGTAAAATACCAGCCCCCCTTCCCAAAGTTTGAATATCCGCAGCGGTTCGGCAATGAACGTTGGGTATTCAACCAGCACATACATCAGGCGGGAGCCAACAATGGCGGCGATGATGACATAAAATCCGAGATCGGCGATCAGGCCCCCGTCGAGTCCTTCCTTTTCCGCGCGGCGGGCCGCAAGTGTTACGCCCGTCAACAGGCCAATGGCCGCCATCAGGCCGTATGTAAAAAGCTTTATGGGGCCGATGTGTATCAGTACCGGCAGCATCAGCCCACCAAAACCTTCAGCGCGCCGGGACGGGCGGCATGTTCAAACGCCTTCAGCCCTTCTTCCAGGGGATAGGTGGCATCCACCATCGGTTTCAGCGTTATCTGTCCGGTTTCCATCAGCGCCAGCGCATGAACAAACGGTCCACAGCGAGAGCCGATAACCGAAATCTCGTCGATAACGATATGGTTGAGGTCGATCTCCGCCACTGGGGCGGCGATAGTCGTTTTGAGTATCAGGTTGCCGCGCGGACGAACGAACCGAAGCGCCTTCTGTATTCCCTCTGAATGGCCCGTGGCATCAACCACCACGTCATATTTCTTGCCGGGCTTCAGTTCGTTTTCCAACAGCGTTGCGATGTTCTTTCCGTTCAATATGGCCAGCTTCTTTTTGTGGCGGCCGCAGAGCGTCACGTTGGCCCTGAGAATTTCAATTGCTTGGGCGATGAGAATTCCCAGCTTGCCATCCCCCAGCACCAGCACCGCCATGCTGCGCACCGGCACCTGCTCGGTTATCCGGTAGGCGGCGGCAAGAGGTTCGATAAATACCGCCTCTTCGTTGCTTATATATTCCGGTATCTGGTGTAAATTCCCCTCCGGCAACGTAAGGTATTCGGCGAAAGCGCCATCGCGCCCGGCAATGCCCAGCACCGTCCGGGTGGGGCAGTGGGCCTGCTCGTCCCGTTCACAGTATTCGCACGTTCCGCAGCCGCAGTTGATCTCGCCGGTTACCCGTGCGCCGATCAGCCCCTTATCGTCCGCTTCTTCCACGATTCCCACGAATTCGTGGCCCGGCACGCCGGTAAAATCCATGTAGCCTGCCGCGATCTCGAGATCGGTACGGCAGATCCCGGCTTTCTGCACTTTGATGAGAGCCTCGCCCGGCTTGCGCTGAGGCATCGGCAGGTCGCCGCGGAACGACAGTTTGCCGCCGCTGAAATAAAGTCCTTTCATATCGGTATCCTATATGGAGAAAAAAATCCTTTGTCTATATCTTCCCGGGCCGCCTGATAACTGGCTGGAGTGCCGATATCGGCCCAATAACCGTGATACTCGAATGTTTGCAACGGAGCGCCGCCGGCCAACAGCGGCGGATAAATCTCTTCCGAGATGTTAACAGGTCTGCCGCCAGGAATATAACTGAAAATGTCGGGTGAAAGAACATGGATGCCGGTAAACATCATTGGCGCGGGGGGAGAGGCAAGCGCGGCGTAATCCGGGTGGCGCGCGGAAAGGTAACGCATCAGGCGTCCATCCGGCGCTTTTTCCAGAATGCCAATGGTCTCCGGCCGCGGGTTGGGGCGCAGCACAAGCGTCGCCAAGGCCTGTTTTCGACGATGCGTGCGGATTACGGCATCCAGATCGGCAGTTTCCAAAATGTCGGAGTTAACTACCACAAATTCGTCATTTTTAAGGAACGGCTCGCATCCCTTTATCCCCCCGGCGGTTCCCAGCAGAACCGGCTCCTCGGAAAACCAGAGCGTGAGATCACGCGGCATCCCAGTTTTCAGGTTGTCTTTGATCATGCTTCCCAAATGATGGAGATTGATCGCGATGCGCCGGATACCGTGGGCGTATAGATGGCCGATGGTATTGCGTATCATCGTGGTGCCGCCGATGCTGAACAGCGGCTTGGGGGTGGTGTTGGTCGTGGGACGCAATCGTTCGCCCAATCCGGCGGCCAGAATCATTCCGTTCATTCTGTTTTACACCATTCCAAAATCGTGTAACATATCGGAAGTTTACATCATTTCAATGGGGGTAACTAGAGAGTGAACACTGAAGCCGCGCCAACGGTAGAGTTGCTGGCGATCACGCCGAACTCTGAACGCTTGATCGAAGAGGCGGGACGCACCTGCTACCTCTCTTTCGATAAGATGACGGACGATTCCTCCAAGCGGTTCATCCGCATGGTGGTGAAAAACGGCCACCATAGCGTGCTGGAACACGCCAGCGCGACGTTCCGTATCAAGGGAGGGTCGCGCAGTTTCACGCACCAGATCGTGCGGCACCGCGTGGCCTCGTTTTCCCAGCAATCGCAACGGTATGTCAGCGAGGACGAATTCCAAATCGTTATTCCTCCGTCCATTAAAGCCAATGCCCAAGCGCTGGCGGTTTTCAACGGGCTTATCGAACATGCCCGAACCGCTTATGCGGAGTTGAAGGGGCTGGACATCCGCAAGGAGGACGCCCGCTTTGTGCTGCCGAACGCCGTTACCAGCGAAATCGTCGTTAGCGCCAATTTCCGCGAATGGCGGCACATCCTCGAAGTGCGGCTGGAGAAGGGGGCGCAGTGGGAAATTCGTCTCATCTGCGATGAGATCCTAAAGGTGCTGGCCGCGCAAGCCCCCACCGTATTCGAAGACATGGTATCCCCGCAGGGGTAAGCCGCATGCTCTTTCGGAGAGCAAGACGGCGGGGAATTTATTTTGGGAAAAGGGTTTTTCGCCATTGCCCCGGATGACAAGTGTTGCCTGAAAAATATGCGGCGGCAGAACGAAATAAAATCTGCCGCCAATGAACCGTCACCAGAGTTTGCGTGAACAGACAGCCAGTCAGTCATGGCCCTTATTGGCGCCGTTTTCCAGAAATGAATCGTAGACATTGAACGGTTCCTGCTGGGCCGGTTCCGTCCGT
>JAKAGL010000054.1:0-360 GCA_021815535.1 bacterium | reverse complement strand
TTCGGCCACTACCTCGTCAAGGGTATCGGATAGAAACGCCTCCATGCGGTCATCCCGCGCCCGGCTGGCGGTGGTCGGCCGCCCGTCGTCCATCAGGAGTGTTGCGGCCAGTGCGATCACAAAGGTTGCGGCAAGGATCCACGGCACATAAGTGAGGCCTTTAGGGATTGATCCTACAGCTTCTTCCTTAGTGGCGGCGGCAAGTATCCGGTCATATTCGTCCAAAGGCGGTGGTGGCGGGGTGGGGCGGTTTGACCGCATCAATTGTTCCAAGTCGAGTTCGTTGTGCTTCCGGCTCATACCGTTACTCCATTCACCTGAAAAAACTTTCCCATCTCCGCGCGGGCGTAGTGCAAACGG
>JAKAGL010000310.1 GCA_021815535.1 bacterium | reverse complement strand
CGGCATTTCATACTACGCTAAGAAAAAGGTTCACGTACCCACCCTGCTGCTGATGGCCGCAGGGGGGGTGCCGGGCGTTATTACTGGCACCTTCCTGCTTAAACATTTGGCCCAGAACGAGGGGCTTAGAACCATCATCCTCACCATCGTCGGGGCGATCGTGCTTCTTTCCGCCATCATGAACATCACGCTGATGGTCAAACGGGTCGATCTCTCCCGCCATCACAGTAAACTCAAGCCGCTCATCCCGCTCTTCACTTTTTTCATCGGGCTGGAAGTCGGATTCAGTTCTGCCGGGGCGGGCGCACTGGGCACTCTGCTGATGCTTTACACCACCAACCTTTTTGCCTGCACCGTTATCGGCACCGACATTCTCTTCGGGCTTGTTCTTTCAGCGGTGGGAGGCGGATTGCATTTGGGTATGGGAAGCGTTGATTACGCGCTGTTGTTGAAACTGGCCGGAGGGGGGATTTTCGGATCGCTCGCCGGCGTCTATTTCGCTTCGGCGATACCCACAAGGCCGTTGCGCTTCGCACTGCTGGCGTGGCTTATCTTCATCGGCTCGCAACTCCTCTACCGCGGCATTACCGGGTAGCTTCGGGGAACCGGGCGGCGAGTTCCGCCCTTGTGGCGGCGGCTTTTTCCGTATCGGCAAGTTCCGTATAACAGCGCTCCAACATCGTCAGCGCACTGCGATAGCGGTTTCGGTTGAGAATCTTTGTCCCGTCGCGCGAAAGCAGGCACGCATGCTCAAAGTGGGGGACGGCGGCGGTCCATTCCTTCGCCCACGCATGAAACATGCCCAATTCAAAATGCGTTTTTGCGTTTCGCGGATCCAGCTCCAGCGATTTTTCATATGCATGCAATGCTTCATCACGCCTTCCGGCGGAGCGATAAAGAGCGGCGAGGTTGCTCCATGCCACGGGATTTTCTCCATCAAACACCAGCCATTTTTTTGATACGCGGATCGCGTCCTCAAAACGTCCGGTCCCCGCATATCCATTAGCGCGGGACTGGACAAACCGGATCAGCGCCGGTTTCAACGCAATCAGCAGCAACGGCACCAGTAACAGCGTAACGGCAAGCCGCACCCCAAACTCTGGCCCCGCCGCCGGAGCGTGGTTATGGCCGTTCTCCTTCCCGGTCATGCGATCAGTATGAATGCGAGGCCCGCCACAACGAGCAGATTGCCGGCAAAAAGTTTCATATACGCTTCCATGCGCCTGATATTTGTCTGCTCGCGGCGGAGCATGCCGGCGGAAAACGCGACCACTATAAGCGGCACGCACTGTCCCGCCGCGTAACTGGCGAAAAGCAAGGCCGATTGGAATACCGCGCCATTGAGGAATGAAAGACCGGCGATGCCGACCAACGCCGCACCGCAGCAGGGGCAAGAAGGAAGCTCCAACATGGCGAAGACCACACCGAAACCGAACGCGGATCTGACGTTGTTTATCCGTGCCGTGATGGCATTGCACCGGTCCTGCAGCCATGTGGCGCGGGACGGTATCAATCCGGCGAACAGGGCGCCCGCGCCGATCAACAGAACCCCCAATACCCAGTAAATCGAATGGCTGAATTGCTCCATGCCCCGGGCCAACCCGCTTATGCTGCTGAATGCAATCCCCAACAACGTAAAGCTGACAATGAGCCCCAACGAAAAAGCCAACGTGTGAATCAACACCCGTTTTTGGGAGTCAGGGGTCGCCGCCGAATAACCGAACACCACCGGAAGCCGTAAAATGGTGCAGGAGGCAAGCGACGCGCCCGCGCCCGCGGCAAATGACAGCGGTACCAATTGGAGCGCCGATCCACCCGCAAGCACATCAAGGGATAATGAGCCGTTACCGAATAGCGCCATGCACCACTCTCGGATTAAAGGTTTTGCACCGCATACCGCTTCCTGGTCTTCTCCAGTTTTTTGATACGGGCTTCGGCCTTATGCGCGTCGCTTTTCGTGAGTGGGCGGCTTTTCACCAGCAAAGTTACCGGCAATCGTCCACGGGTATATTTCGCCCCTTTTCCGCTACAATGGGCAGCGAGCCGTCTGCTTACATCGGTCGTAACGCCACAATAACGGGTGCCGTCGGCACATTTCAGCAGATACACATACCATCCGGCCATGCCGCCCAACCCCACCCGATGGGCGCTAGAAGCCCATTTCAATGGCTTGGAGCATCTTTTTGGCTTCTGTAAAAGAGGGATTCTTCTCCAGCGCCCGCAAAAAACATTTTTTTGCTTCGTCGAGGTTTTTCGCCTCCAGATAAGCACGTCCCAGATTAAAAAGGATGTTCTCGTCATCCGGGTCCACCTGGATAGCCCGCCGATACAGATTGATCGCCTCATTGTAATTATGACGGCGGCGATAGATGATACCAAGTGAGTTGTAGATGTTGACTACCTGGGGGTTGATACGGAGGACTTCCTTGAAGACCTCCTCGGCTTCGTCGTCCATGTTTCGTTCGAGGAATATCTTGCCGGCTTTTTCGTAGCACTTCTCGGCTTCTTCATGCTCGTTGAGCTTCATGTAGACTTGCCCCATCATTTTATAGGCGCGGCCGTGGAAATTGTTTATCATCACGGCCTTACGGAAGGCGATGATCGCCTCATCAAACTTCCCCTGTGCGGCCTTGATATAGCCGATGAGAT
>JAKAGL010000053.1 GCA_021815535.1 bacterium | reverse complement strand
TGCCCGTCTGCCGGGCCACGGGCGCTCCACCAGCCAGTCCAAAGCGCGTGGCTCCACGTCCTTCACCGGCATGCCGTTTTCATCACAGTATTTTTTCACGAAGTGTTCTACCAGCAGCGGGATGTCCGCCTTTCGGCGCGCCAGCGGCGGCACGTGAATGTGAAATACGTTCAGGCGGTAAAAAAGGTCTTCCCGGAATTTCTTATCCGCCACCGCCCGCGCGATGTCAATATTCGTGGCGGCAATAACGCGCACGTCGATCTTTTTCGACCGGACGCTGCCGATACGGTCCACCTCGCGCTCCTGCAGCACCCGCAACAGTTTTACCTGCATGGCGTACGGCATCTCCCCGATCTCGTCCAAAAAAATGGTGCCGCCATCGGCCATCTCGAATTTGCCGGGGCGTTGCGCCACGCCGGTGGCGGTGTTCTTTTCAATGCCGAACAACTCCGCCTCCAGCATCGACTCCGGGATGGCGGCGCAATGCACTTTGACGAACGGCCCGGCGGCCCGGCTGCTGTTGTAGTGCGCGGCGCGGGCGATAAGTTCTTTGCCGGTACCGCTTTCGCCGGTGATAAGGATGGTGCTCCTGGTGCGTACCGCCTTGTCCAGAACGGCAAAAACCTCTTCCAGCGCGCCGGAACGCCCGATCACGTTGTCGAACCGGTAGCGGACGTTCAGTTCTTCCTTCAACCGCCGGTTCTCTTCTTTCAGGGCTATCCCCTCGGCGACCTTGTCCACGATGCTGTACAGCTCGTCCGGCTGTATCGGTTTGGTGAGGTAGTGATAGGCGCCGGACTTAATGGCCTCTACGGCATCGTTCACGTCGCGGCTGGCGGTGAGAATGATAACCGGCAGGGATGGGTCCTTTTCGTGCAGCCGCTTCATAAGGTCGACGCCGCTGCCTTCGGGCATATAGAAATCGACAATGGCCATATGCGGCTTGACGGTATCGAACTTGGCCAGCGCGTCCGCGCCGGAAAGGTGCGGATGCACCTCGTGATGGCGCAATGCCAACAGCTCTTCGGTCGACTTCAATATGTTGATATCGTCGTCAACCGTTAATATTCGTACCCCCATTGGGGTTTATTCTATATTAAAAAGATATTCTTACACCGAAAAGTTTGGCGGTAACACGCCGGTTCCTTTACAATGGAGCCATATGAAACAATTGAAAATCCGCACTCGCCCCGCCACGCAACCGGCCTCGCGCCGATGACCGACTACCGCTCCGGTTACTGCTGCATCCTCGGCCGTCCCAACGCCGGCAAAAGCACGTTGCTCAACCGCTTTTGCGGCGAGAAGGTCGCCATCGTCACCGACAAGCCGCAAACCACCCGCGACATGATCACCGCCATCAAAACCACCCCGGAGGGGCAGATCATTTTCCTCGATACGCCGGGCCTGCACGAAAGCCCCAAGGAGCTGAACAAGATCATGCAGGCCGCCGCCAAAGAAGCGGCGGAATCGGCCGATATGCTTTTGGTGATTTTCGACCCGCGTGACAAATCGGCCCGGGAAGACCTGCACCTCGCCCGGCAACTGGCGGGTACGGCCAAGCCGGTTGTGGCCGCCATCAACAAAATCGACCTTGTGGAGAAAGTGAGGCTGCTCCCCGTGATGCAGTTGCTGGCCGACGAGGGGATTGCGGACATATACCCCATCTCGGCAAAAACCGGCGATGGAGTGGAAGCGCTGGAACAGGGGATCATCGCGCAGCTTCCCCCAGGGCCGATGCTGTTTCCTGAGGACCAGCTCACCGACCAGAATGAACGGTTTCTCGCTTCCGAGATCATCCGGGAGAAGCTTTTCCAATACACCCAAAAGGAAATACCCTACTCATCCGTGGTGGTGGTGGAGGAATACAAGGAGCGCAACCAAAACCTGAACGCCGTGCGCGCCGTCATTTATGTGGAGCGGGATTCGCAACGCGGCATCGTGATCGGCCAGGGGGGGCAGATGATAAAGCAGATCGGGCAGGCGGCGCGTGAAGAGTTGGAGCAGCGTTTTGGGAAAAAATTTTTTCTGGAGCTTAACGTAAAAGTCCGCAAAGACTGGACGAAGGACGAACAATTCCTCAAGATGATCGAACGCCAGTACAAAGGATAAACCGTGCCGCTTTTCAACGACGAAGCGATAACTTTGCGCCATTTCGATTTCGGCGAAGCGGACCGCATCGTCAGCTTCTTCGGCAAAAAACACGGCAAAGTGCGCATCGTCGCCAAGGGATGCCGCAAACTTAAAAGCCGGTTCGCCGGACGGCTGGAGCCGTTCCATACCGTCGACATCGTCTACTTCGGCCGCGAACACGCCAGCCTTTTCAAACTCTCCAGCGTGGACATGAGGGACATGCGCCCCGCCGCCGGGGAAGGACTGGAGCGTTACGCCCGCGCCTGCTATGTGGCCGAGTTGATGGAAGCGGGCCTGCGCGAAGGCGATCCGAATCCGAAGGCGTGGATGGCCGCTGAAGCGGCGCTGAACCTTCTGATGCGGGAAACGCGCGCGGCGGAGCTGGACTGGATCATCCGTTTTTTTGATGTGAAGTTCTTAAGCCATATCGGGTACACCCCCACGCTGGACCGGTGCGTCGCCTGCCGCGGCCCGCTGCCGGATCTGCCGCAGGCGCTGTTCGACGCCGAGAAAGGGGGCCTCACCTGCCCGCGCTGCAAACACAAAAGCAACGGCCTTATCCCCCTTTCGGCTGGGGCGGCCAAGTTTTTGGCCCGGATACTCACCACAACGTTCGCCGACGCCGCGCGGCTGAAACCATCCCCCCAGATATTGGCGGAAATCGTCCGCTGTATCACCGCCTTCCGCAATCAGCGGCTGCATGCAAAATTTAATAGCGAAAATTTCTTTTCCCCCGCTAATATAGCGTCTGCGGGAAAACCATGAAAAAAATACAGGCCATAATCAAGCCGCTTAAACTTGACGACGTGAAGGAAACGTTGAACGGGTTGGGCATTGGCGGCTTGACCGTCAGCGAAGTAAAAGGGGTGGGCAAACAGATAAGCAAAGGAAGCCCCTTCCTGAACAGCCCCACAGCCGCGGGACTCCCCAAGGTCTGCCTTGAGATCGTGGTCGAAGACAGCCGGGTGGAGGAGATTATCGCCGCAATCCTGAGATCGGGAAGCGGCGGCAAAGTGGGAGACGGCAAAATATTCGTCACCCCCCTGGAGGATGTTATCCGCGTGCGCACCGGCGAGCGGGGACCATCGGCGGTCTAGCCCGCCTTCTCCAATAAACAAACCGCTAAAAAGACCGCTCCGGCATCGGCAACCCGTACCGCATATGGGCCATGTAGTACAGCTCGAACGCCTCTTTCATGTAATGGTATATCTTGCCCTTTTTATGAACAAGGCGGTTGCGCGGCGGCTGCAAGGGACTTGCCCCGACCAGAAACGCCGTATCCCCCGCATCGGCGATGCAAACCACACCGAGATCGCCGACCCTCACCTTAACGCCCCCCTGTATGTCGGCGGCGATGTTGTGCGCGGCCCGGCTGGCCATCACTTGGGTCATCTGCCCCGTTTTCGGCACCCCCACCGGCACCGGCGTAGCCTCCTTGGGCGGTATGGCCAGCGAAACGCCAACAGCGTAGATATTCGGGTAACGCTGATTTGCCAGAAATTCATCCGCCAAAAGGAACCCGCGCGGATTCGCCAATCCCTCTACCCCCATATATGCATGGCTGCCGTAAAACGGCGGCGTTATGAGCGAGAGATCGCAGGCAAGCCTTCTCCCCCCCTCCAGTTCCACGCCATGTGGCGACACCCCCGCCAGGCGGACGCTGGTAATACATTCAATATCGCGGTCGGTGAACTCATCCTCCAACATCCGCCGCATTGCCCCAAAACCTCCCACGCCGAAATGCCCCGCAAACGGCTCGTTGGTGAACAGGGAAATCGAAAATTTTCCACGGAGCTTTTTCCGGCGCAACATGGTATCGATCAAAAATGCCATCTCATACGCCGGCCCCAGGCAGGAGGCTCCCTGCGCGTTTCCCAAAACGATGGAACCCCCGCCCCGGGCGTAAAGCCGCTCCAGCGCGCGCCGAACCGCCATTGCATGCTCCACCGTGAACAACGCGTGGCTGCGGGCGCCGTCGGGGTCCAACCCCGGAACCGCCGCGAAATCCAGTTCAGAGCCGGTTGCCGCCACCAGATAATCGTATTCGTAAACCCCGTTCTTTCCGATGGCGCGGCACGCGGCTGGCTCCAGCCGGGTGACGGTATCCTGCATGTGGCGGATGCCGGCGCGCCCCAACCGGGCCGCCACCGGATGCTGGATTGCGGACGGATCTCGCCCCCCAAGCGCCACCCACGGCAGGGATGGCGTGAACGTAAACAACGGGTCGGCAGAAACGACGGAGATCTGATGTGCTGACCCCAGCAGTTTCCGCAGGCGCATCGCCGCATGATAACCGCCAAATGAAGAGCCGAGAACCAGGATGCGCTTGCCCATCAGAACGTCACAACTTTATCCGAATCCATAATCCAGTCATAAAGGATCTGCATGGATCCCGGCTTCACGGAGTCGATCATCTCCCCCGTACCGATGCCGCATCGGTCGATGCAGACCTTGCAGTAGCGGATTTCCACGCCGGCCGCCGCCTCTTCTTCCAGCATTGCGGCAAGATGAAATGAAGACGCAGGGGGCGGCGCTCCCTTCCGGGCGGCATCTATACCGGCATTCATGAGAAAAATGCGGGTGGCGCTGTCATTCCCCCGCGCCGTTGCGGCAAGCCGGATGGCGTTCCACGCCGCGTCTGAGCCGCCGTACGGCGCCGAACTTATGATGACGAGAAGCGATTTGGCCATGAACACCCTCCCTGCAAACGATGGACGTTAATTACAAATTAACGATAATATAGCTGACAATTAAATGTCAAGTATCGGCGCCACGCCAACCGGCGGCTGATGCCGTCTACCGCCGTTTTCCTCTTTTGGCCGGCACAAAGCACTTGGGACCGATATCCTTCCCCTGGTGCATCCGCATGGCCCGGTTTTTCCGGTAGGTAAGGTGGATGGGGCACCCTTGACAAGTGCGGGCATCCGTCTCGCCCGACCCTTTAATCGCTTCCCAGCATTTTTGCCGGTAGTTGCCGTAGGCGGGGCATGCGGGCTGGTTGCATTGCTTGATCTCCCAGCAGGGGGCCATCATGTAGAGAAGCTTGAGGCCGTTGATGGTCATCCCCGCTTCGTCGAGATAAAACTTGATGTTCTTGATGAACTGGATGTCATTATTGGAATAGCGGCGTTGTCCGTTCACCCGCGCCGGTTTTATAAATCCGGCCTTTTCGTATTCACGCAACATCCGCGGAGCCGTATTGGTGAGGGTGGCCGCCACCGCCATGGCGTAAAGCGGTTTCGCGCTGTCAATATCAATAGCCATGTCTCTAATAATAGCGCAAAGGGGCAAAAGAAGCGGCGGCGCGGGCTATTTTTTCTGCCGGGCCGCTTCGCCGATAAAGTAGGCGACCATCCAGTCCTGCACGTCCGGATGAATGAGGACATAGCGGGTGATGCAACGGAACACCGGCCTTCCCTTCAGTTCATCCGGCAGGTTGCGGACAACTTCGGCCACCGCCTGCACTGGCTCTTTGCCATGCGGCATGGTGATCTCGATGTAAAGAAAATAGCCGGGCGGGATATCCTTGGCTATCTTGAACGCGCAACCGCCGCCAGAAAAGTCGACGCCCACCCCGTTGGAAAACGGCGAAAGCAGATACCGCCCGTCTTCCTGGCGCACCGCCACGCGGTACCGGATCATCAGCGGCATTTCGACACGGAAATCGGATCGCTTGCCGGCTCCCTTGCCCGGTCCGGGTGTTGGTGCAGGACTCATTTCTTTTCCGAGGTCATAATGACGATCTCCACGCGGCGGTTCTTGGGGCGGTTTTCGGGGGTGACCGGGAACCGCGGCTTGTACTCGCCGTAGCCCGATACGATGAAACGTTTCGGATCGATTTTCTTCTCTTCGACGAGATATTTTACCACCGCCGCCGCGCGCGCGGTGGAAAGCTCCCAGTTGCTGGGAAACTGCGCAGTGTGCGTTGGCACGTCGTCGGTGTGCCCTTCCACCAGCACGGTGTTCGGCACGCTCCTCACGATGTCGGCGACTTTGTCCAGAAACAAGCGCGTATCGGGAAGCAGGTCGGCGCTGCCGGAAGCAAAGAAAAAATCGCCCCGGGAAAAAAGCACCACCCCGCGGGAATCCGAGGTCAACTCAATATCATTGGCGAGATTGTTGTCGGAGATAAGCGATTTCATGTGTTTTTTAACGAACGCCTCGGGGTCTTCAGCGCCGGGCGCAGCTTTCTTGGCCCCCCCTTTGGCGCCACCATACCCCTGCATCATGTCGGCCAACTTCTTCTGGTCCGGCACGGAAATGGCGAAGAGCAAGACGAAAAAGGTGAGCAACAGCGTTAAAAGGTCGCTGAGCGAGAAGAGCCAGCGCGCTTCGTCCATCGCTTCGGCGGAAGCTTCCTCATGGATGGCTGCGAGAACCGATGGACGGATCTTCGGCTTGGGTCCTGGTTTCCGGCGTTCCTCGAGCATACGCCCTCCCTAAATCACGGCGCGGCGGTCCGCTGGCGTTTGAGGTATTCATCGTACACTTTCACCCGCTGCTGCGGCGAAAGGAACGAGTTGAGTTTCCGCTCGATGATACGGGGATTTACGCCGGACTGAAGCATCAGTATTCCTTCGATGGCGACCTGGGTATTAAGGTGCTCTTCGTCCGTTTTTACGTGCAGTTTTTCGGCGATTGGCGCAAAAAAGAGGTTCGCCAGAAGGATGCCGTAGAACGTGGTCATAAGGGCCACCGCCATGCCGCGGGCGAGAACCTCGGTGGTGTTTGATCCGGATGCGGACGCTTCGGCCAAGCCCAGCAACATCTGCACGAGGCCGATAACCGTGCCCATCAACCCGAAGGCGGGGGCCAGCTTGCCGGCGGTGCGGAAAATGTGTTCACCTTTCCGGTGGCGCGTCTGCACAAAGTCCAGCTCGGTTTCCAGCACCTCGCGGATAAGATGGCCGGGATGGCCGTCTATCACCATCTCAAGCCCCTGCTTGATGTACCGGTTCTCGATCCGCTTCATGTCCTCTTCCAGTGAAAGGAGCGACTGCTGGCGCGCTTTGAATGAAAGACGGACGAACAAGGCGATGATGGTTCCCGGCCCCGCTTCCTCCGCGCGGAAGATTTGGCGCAAAACGCCAAAGACGCGCAAGACCTGCGGCAACGGAAAGCAGATAAACATCGCCGCTGACGTACCGCCCGCCACGATCAGGAATGCGGGAAGATCCCAAAAGTGGCTGATCCCCACCTGCCAGCTCATGGCGATAAGCACCAGGCTGATGCCGGCAACGAACGCTAATAATGTACTCACATTCCTCCCGTCATATGACCGCTTAAATATACCCCATCCCGATCTCCGGGTACTTTTCGTCGCCGGAGGGGGGTTTGTAATAAAATGCTACCCGCTCCTGTTCGCGGTCCAGCCGCATCACGGCGGTCGCCATTTTGATTGTTGTTCCGGGATGGGCGATCTTTGTTACGGTGACCTTTGCTTTGGCAAAAAAACCGCCGGTATCCTCGGCGGCGCCGTTCAGGTCCTTCCGCTCCTTCTCCAGCCGGTCTTGCAGTTTCATGAAGGAAATGACGGCGGCGCCGAATTTATGGAGATCCTCTTTCTTTTCTTCGCTGAGGGTTGCCGCTTGGTTACGCATGACCTCGGCGGCGGTGAACAGCGAGGTCGGAAGATCGGCTTCGTCAAACCGCACCACCCCTCCCATCTCTTTTGAAATGTGCTGGGCCTGTGCGGCGGCGGAAGTGATATCCTTTTCCAGTTTCTGCACCGTTTCGTTGGCTTCTTCGATGCGTATCAGCTGAAAGGGGTCTCCCCCCACTTCGATCTCTGTTACCACTGCCGCCTCGGAGCCGATACGGCTCACCTCGACCCCTTCGCGGGCGATCACCTTTCCCCCCACCAGAAAGCCGTTGCCGCGCACAACCAGTTTTTTTCCGCAGAGAATGGTGGCGTTCATTATGCTGCCATCCACCACGATATTCCCGGGCGCTTCCAGCGTCCCCATCTGCACAAACTGGCTGTAGAGATCCCTGCCGGCGGAAAGTTTCCCCTTTTCGCCGCCGTTAAAGCCCCCTTTGGCCACAATGCTGCCGGCCGCCCGGATGTTGGCGTCATCGATGAGGCCGCGCACTTCAACGTCTCCGCCCGATACGATGGTAACCCCTTGGCTAAGCGAGCCATGCACCAATACCGATCCGGAGGTTTCCACGCCGCCGGTCCGGCTGTTGAGGTCGCGGGCAACTTCATAAATCCCGCTCACCTTTAGTTTTTTTTCCGATGCGCTGACAAATCCTTTTTTCGCGGCCGCCAGCATCGAGTATTCGCCCTGCGAAATGGTCATCCCCTCGCCAGCCACCTCACGGACAGTCGCCCCCGCCGGCAACTGCCACTTCACCGCAGAACGGAACTGATCCGGGATCTCCTTGCCTTCCTCCACATAAACGGCGATCGCCTGCTGCGCCTCCACCGGAATCGGCAGCGAAATGAAGGCGGTTAGCGGGTCGGTCGGTCCTGCCGCCTTGATAAGCTCCGGCGGCAAGGCGAAAACCAGGATGTTCGGCATCTGTTAAATCCCTCTTCCTCTTAAATAAAACAGCGTTCCTGTCTTATCGGCAATCCGAATGATTTCTTCAGTGTAATATTTCAGCATGCAACTGTTACGATTCGATATTTTATCCGAAAACAAGGTGATTTAGAAACATTTGAATGCCAATTCGATCTGCCTTTGTCCGCCGGGATATATATGGCATCATTAGCGATGTACGATGATTAAGGAATACTAATGACCAATTCCCACGAGCAAACCGGCGATAAAAAATACGCCATTCTGGCCGCAGGCCTTACCAAATGTTTTGGCGGCCTAACGGCTGTTGACAACCTAAACCTGCAAATCGGTTTCGGGGAGATCTTCGGTCTTCTGGGGCCGAACGGCGCGGGAAAAAGCACGACGATCAAAATGCTCACCACTCTCCTTGAACCGGGGTCCGGCATCGCCCAGGTAGCCGGCATGGATATCGTGAAAGAGGCCGCCGGCGTTAGAACGCAAATAGGCTACGTTCCCCAGATGCTTTCCGCCGATGGAGCATTGACGGGATATGAAAATATGATGTTATCCGCAAAACTGTATGGCATGGAAGCGGCCGACCGGAAGAACCGGATCGCAGAAACATTGCAGTTCATGGGGATATCGGAATTTGCCCATAAGCTGGTCAAGACCTACTCGGGGGGCATGATCAGACGTTTGGAACTCGCCCAGGCGATGATCCATCGGCCCCAGGTACTGTTCCTTGACGAGCCCACCATCGGCCTCGACCCGGTGGCGCGGCGGACCGTATGGGACCGGTTGCTAAACCTGAAGAACCAGAATAACCTCACCATTCTCATGACGACCCACGATATGGAAGAAGCCGACCAGCTCTGCGATGAGATCGCCATTCTCTTTCAGGGAAAAATGAGCGCCGCGGGAACGCCGCTGGCATTAAAATCGGCGGTAGGAGCCAATGCAGGCATGGAAGAGGTTTTCATCCATTTCAGCGGGGGGATCATCACGGAAGGAGGAAATTACCGGGATGTCCGTGACAGAAGAAGGACCGCGAGCCGCCTTGGGTAATGGATGGCCTCTCACCCGGTTCGGCAAGCAGACCCTTGCCATCGCCGAAGTGGAACTCAGGAAACTTTTCCGGGATCCCACGGAACTGTTCACGCGGGCCGTGCAACCGGTGCTCTGGCTGGTTATTTTTGGCCAGGTATTCAGCAGAGTAAGAGGCATCCCCACCGGCGATGTTCCCTACTTGGCATTTATGACGCCGGGAATACTGGCCCAAAGCGTGCTGTTCAGCGCCATCTTTTACGGGATTGCGGTCATTTGGGAACGTGACCTGGGCATCGTCCACAAACTCCTGGTCAGCCCCTCCTACAGGGGAGCGTTGGTGCTGGGCAAGGCGCTGTCCGCGGGTCTTAGAGGGCTCGTCCAGGCGGTGATCATTTACGGGCTGGCGTTTATCATGGGCATACAGGTTCGCATCGAACCGGTGGCGATCGGCGGCGTTCTCTTCGCGGTACTGCTCGGGTCGGCCATTTTTTCAACGTTTTCCCTGATAATCGCCTGCCTTGTAAAGACCCGTGAACGTTTTATGGGTATCGGGCAGGTGCTCACCATGCCGCTGTTCTTTGCGAGTAATGCCATTTATCCGGTGGCGCTGATGCCGGCATGGCTGCGCGTGGTGGCCCGGGTCAATCCATTAACCTATCTTGTGGATACCCTGCGGGGACTGATGATACCAGGCGGACAAAATATCCACAGCTTCGCTTTGGATTTTGGAGTGATGGGAGTCTTATTTGTGGCGATGCTGGCCGCCGCGGCGCGCCTGTACCCTACGATTATCCGGTAATCCCCGCGCCGGCGGGAATGCCCGCCTACTGCAACAGCGCTTCTGAAAAAAGTGCGGGATCGAATGGCTGAAGGTCTTCGATGGATTCTCCCACGCCGATGTAACGGACCGGTATTTTGGTCTCGTTCACGATGCCGATAACGGCCCCCCCTTTCGAAGTGCCATCCAGCTTGGTGATGACGATGCCGGTAAGCGGCACACTCCGGTTGAATTCCTTAACCTGATTGATGGCGTTCTGCCCGGTGGAGCCGTCGACCACCAGCAGTGTCTCATGCGGGGCGCCGGGCAGCTCGCGGTCGATGATCCGGCGTATCTTCTTCATCTCCTCCATGAGATTGTTGCGCGTGTGCAGGCGGCCGGCGGTATCAATGATGATGAAATCCCTGCCGCGCGCGATGCCGGCCTTCATGGCATCGAACGCCACCGCGGAAGGGTCGCTGCCCGCCGTATGGCGCACCAATTCAGCCCCCGTCCGCTTCCCCCATTCGGCCAACTGTTCGATGGCGGCGGCGCGGAAGGTATCCGCCGCGGCCAGCAGCACGCTTTTTCCCTCGGAGGCGTACAGGGCGGAAAGTTTGCCGATGGTGGTGGTTTTGCCCGCGCCATTCACACCGGTCATAAGGATGACATGGGGTTTGGCGCCGGACGCCCCCTTGCTTGGCACTGTCAGCATTGCCTGTATCCGCTTTGCCAGGAAGGGGCGCACCTCCCCGGCGGAGGTCACCTCCTTCCTTTTCACCGCAACCTTCAACTGATCGATCAGTTCCATGGTGGTCGGCATACCGGTATCGGCGGCGATGAGCGCGTATTCCAGCTCTTCCAGCAATTCTTCGTCAAGATGCATCCTGCC
>JAKAGL010000052.1 GCA_021815535.1 bacterium | reverse complement strand
CGAGATGACCGAGGGGTTGCGGCAAAGGCACGAACTGGCCTCTCTGGTTTCGGAAAAGGCGGTGGAAGCGGTTTCGGAGTCGCCGGGCCAGGGCCCGACGATTCAGGGGATTCGCACCGAAGCGGTGGTCCTGGTCTCGGATATCCGCAGTTTCACCACCTTCTCCGACAAGACCCCGCCTGAACAGGTTGTCGCCATGCTCAACACCCATTTCAACTATATGACCGACGCCATCTTCCGTACGCGGGGAACCATCGATAAATTCATCGGAGATGCCATCATGGCCTATTGGGGTGCCCCGGTAAAACTGCCGGATCACGCCTTGCGGGCCGTAACAGCCGCTATTGAAATGACCAAGCTGTTAAAGACGGTGAATACGGAACTGGCGCGGAAGGGAATCCTCCTCGACCTGAAAATCGGTATAGGCATCAATTCGGGCGAGGCGATCATGGGGAATATCGGTTCCGAGAAAAAATTGAATTTCACCGTGATCGGCGACACCGTGAATTTGGCTTCCCGGCTGGAAGCGCTCAACAAAAATTATGGCGCGCCGATCATTATTTCCGAATTTACGTACCGCAAGCTGGAAGGCAAGTTGCTGTGCCGGATTCTCGACCGCGTAAAGGTGCGCGGCAAGGCCGAACCGGTGCTTATTTACGAAGCGATGGTGTACGAGGGCGAAGCCGGAGAGGCGGATGCGAAGGAACAGGCGGCATTGACCGATAACGCCTTCGCGCTCTACGAAAAAGGTGATTATATTTCAGCGTTGAAGCTGTATAATGGCGTGAACAACGTCACTTTGAGGGAACTTTTTGCATCCCGTTGCAAAGAGAAACTTGAGACAGAGGAGGGATCCCGATGAAGCGAGCATTTTTCATAATTGCCGCAATACTTCTGCTGCAGGGAACCGCATCGGCCAAAGACCTGTTTGTGCAAAGTGTAAAAGCAAAGATCATGAGCGAACCCAACTTCAAGGCACAGGTGCTCAATACCGTCAACCGCGGCGACAAGCTGGAGCAGGTGGAAGAAAAGGACGGATGGATCAAAGTGAAAACGGGGGCCGCTTCCGGCTGGATCAATCATATGGCGGTGGCTGATAATCCGCCGATGGAGAAAGTAACCGTGATTACCGCCGATGCCTCGGATTTGCAGGAGAAGGCGCGAAAGCGGAGCAGCGCCATCACCAGCGCCGCGGCGGCCAGGGGTCTTTCCGACGCCGAGCGCAAACGGATGAACGAAATCGGCCAGGCGGACTACCGCTCAATGGCATACCTTGAAGAGATGTCCGGAAAAATCAGCGACCGGGACGTTCAGGACTTTGAGGCGGGAAAATAACACCATGATGAAAAAAATCCTGCTTGGTTCCGCGCTGGCCTTTTTGTTGACTGTTCCCGCCGCCGCCGAAAACGTAGCCCGTATACGCACTCACAACCTCGGACAGTCAATAAACACTGAAGACATCAAGGCGGAAATCACCTTCGGCAAAGAAGTGGGCGCGCGCATTCTGGGCAAGTACCCGCTGTACAAGAATGACGCCCTCACCCGCTATGCCAACCTTGTCGCCAAAACGCTGGCCCAATACTCCAACCGGCCCGAGTTGGCATTCACAGTGGGAATACTTGATACCGATATGATCAACGGCTTTTCCGCTCCGGGCGGGTACATTTTCATCACGCGGGGGGCCATCGAAGCGATGAATGACGAATCGGAGTTGGCCGCGGTGATAGGGCACGAGATGATCCACATATGCCAGCGGCACATCGTGAAAGAACTCAACATCCACGGCACCAGCGATTCCCCCGTGATGGGATTCTCCCACATGATCGGCGGCGCGGGTGAAGCGGTGAACCTCACCTTTGTCCGCGCAGTGGATGAAGCAACAAATATCCTCTTCGAGCGCGGCTACAAGAAACAGGACGAAATCGAAGCCGACACCCTTGGCGTCCTGCTGGCCGCCAACGCCGGTTACGACCCCACCGCCCTTGTGCGCTATTTCAAGAAGATAAAGTCGGGACAGGAAAAAGAGATCGCATCCATTACAAAATTGCATCCGTCCTTCGATGAACGGATACAGTGGATCAGCCAGTCAATTGAAAAAGACGGCTTGGGGGGAAACGGCTATAAAATCGGCAAGGAGAGGTTCAATGGGGTTCTTGCAAGAAAAGACTAGACTGCTTGTTTGCCTGGCGGCGGCGGTGGCATTCGCCGGAGCGGCATATGCGGATGAGTATCACTATAACAGCACCATCATTGGCGAACGGCCCGCTGGCATGGGCGGCGCCTATACCGCCGTTTCGGATGACGCCTCAGGCCTGTTTCATAATCCGGCCGGAACGGTCTACTCCTTCGGATCCAACCTCTCCGTCAGCGCAAACGCCTTTTCCACCAGCAATAAAAAATACGATAACGCAGGGCTGAATTTTTCTTATGAACGCAGATCGGAAACCCTCCAGCCGAACTTTTTCGGCGTAGTACAGCACACCCCCTACGGCACCATCGGCTTCTCGTACGCCGTACAGGATTCCCTGCTGGAAGAACAGAATCAAACATTCTACAACCCCACCACAACGGTGACCGAATGGACGCTCAATTATCTGAAGGAATACAATATTTACAATATCGGACCTTCGATTGCATGGAACGTATCCAAAGACCTCAAAGTGGGCATCAGCCTTTACTATTACTATAAAAAATACAAAATAATGAACAACAGCTTTCAAAAGTACTCCAATACCACCTATAACTGGGCAAACAGCCTGCTTCGCGAAGAGGATCAGGGAGGGCGCCCCATCATCGGCATCCTCTATTCCCCGGAAAACGGCAAATATGCCGTGGGACTTACCGCAACAAAAACCTTTCTTTTCAATTCCGATATATATTTCCAAGCGACCCAAAAAACTCCCAGCCCCACACCTCCCACGGATTACACCACCAATCCCTATTTCAACATCCAGCGCTTTAGCAGCGAAACCAACACCCCCTATACCGCAAAATTCGGTATTGCTTACTTCCCCTCCAACAAGACTCTCATTGCAGGAGACCTTTCCTACACCAGCGCCGTTACCGACATATGGGGCGATCACCAGCCGGTTATCAACGCGGCGGTCGGTATGGAATACTATTTGTCTTCTTCATTTGCCATCCGCACCGGTATTTTTTCCGACCGCTCCAATACCAAAGCCGTGGCAACAGCCGCCGACCCGGAACATATCGATCTCTATGGCATATCGTTTAGCGGAAGTTACTTCGTCAAGGGAAGCGCGATCACCGTCGGATTCACCGACAGCTTTGGCAGCGGACAGCACTGGATAAACAGCGCGTCCCCTACGAGCGGCACCATGACGATGAACAATTTGATGGTGTTTCTCGGCACATCCTACAGCTATTAGTACCGCAAATACCCATCACAACCATGACGGCCCCCGGGTGAAAAAGCTTATAGCGCTGGCCGTGACGGCTCTTTTTGTGCTTCTGTTGTTGCTTGCGGCCGCCCTGAGGGAGATCAACACCCCCGCATCCTCAACACACGGACTGATCACCGTAACCATTACTCCCGGTATGCACCTTTCACAAACGGCCAGGATGCTGGAAGCGGCCGGCGCCATAAAATCGGCCACGACCTTCACCCTGGTCGCAAAACTGCATCGGATGGTGGGCAAGATCAGGGCGGGGGAATACGATCTTGATCCGAGCCAGAAACCCACGGATCTGCTCCACCAACTTGTCGAGGGCCGGGTAAAACTGCACTCCTTTACCGTGCCAGAGGGGTTTACAATGAAGCAAATTGCCGAACTGACCGCCGCCAAAGGGCTTTGCACCGTAGACGATTTTCTTAAAGCCGCCGCCGACAGAAAGCTTCTCGGCGAATTCGGCATTACCGGTGAAAACGCCGAAGGATACCTGATGCCGGAAACATATCACTTCCGCAAAGATGCCGGCGGGGTGGCGGTAGTCCGGGGCATGTTGGCGACCTTTATGAGAAAAACGGCCATCCTGCGCCAGCAACACCCGGATAAGGCCGACCGGTTGCATCAGATCGTCACGCTCGCCTCCATCGTGGAAAAGGAGGCCGCCGGACCTGATGAATACCCTATTATCGCCGCCGTGTTTTATAACCGGCTGAAGCGTTCCATGCCATTACAGGCCGATCCGACTGTCATATACGCCATTCATGATTTCGACGGCAACATCCGTAAAAAAGACCTTTCCATTGATTCTCCATACAACACCTACCGCTATCGTGGCCTTCCTCCCGGTCCCATTGCCAACCCCGGCATGGGGGCCCTTGAAGCGGTCTACGAGCCGGCAACCGTAAACTACCTTTATTTCGTGGCAATGGGCAAAGTCAAGAAGCACAAATTCTCCGTCACTCTTAAAGAGCACAACGAAGCAGTGCGGAAATATCAACTGGCCGGAAGGGGCTGACCGGCCATGTTGCTCTGGCAGAATTCCCTCGAACGGCACATACAGGAGGCCTTGGGGCGGAACCTTCGCATTGTTTGGACCATGAACAGGCGGATCATGATTTCGCTCCGGAAAAAAAACGGCCAGCCTGTGCTCCGCCTGCACGAGAGCTTCGCCATCGCTTGCCAGCAGCTGCGCGATGACCTTGTGAACTTTCTCCTCCACGGGCGAAAGGCGCCCCAAAGCATCAAAGATTTCGTACAGTCTATAGAAAATGCGCGGGAACCGCGGAGAACCCGTATTGTTACACGCGGCGCACACCACGATTTACGCGAAGTGTACCATCGGCTCAACGTGGAATATTTCAGTGGAAAGCTGTCGGGCCATATCACCTGGGGCCGTAAAACATTTGGCGTGAAACGCTCCATCACCTTCGGCACTTATGCGTTCGACAGGAAACTGATTCGCATTCATCCGGTGCTTGATACCGGTCTAACCCCTGCTTTCTATCTTGAAAGCGTGGTGCATCATGAGATGGTGCATGAATATCTCGATGCGGTGGAGGGCTCGGGCCGCACGCACGGCAAAGTTCATACACACCGCTTCCGCGAGCTGGAACGGCAATTCAAATTTTACGAGATGGCCAAAGCATGGGAGAAGCGGCATTTGAACAAGCTGCTCAGGTATCAACCTGTGGGTGAGTAACGCCCGTTAGCCGATTTAAGGTAACTGGACAATGTTGCAGACGAAAACGTTATTTCTTAACCGGCTGGCCACAGGCGGCGCAAAAGCGGTCCCCTTCCTCGATTTTTTTGCCACAGCCCGAACAGTAGCGGGCCTTCGCCGCGGTATGTTTGCCGGATGACTCGGCAGATTTTCCCTTGACGGCGTTGTCCAGGCGCTTCATCACGTTCACCGCTTCCGCCTCATAGCGGGACTTCAGGGTGGCGTAATCGGCCTCATCAATTTTCCCCGTTTTATAATCGAATTCAAGATCCTTCAGCGCCACAAACGCCGCTTCTTTGGCAGAAACAAGCTTGTGAAGGTTATCCCCTTCATCCACGTCCCCTTCGGCAAGCGAAGGTTTGACATACAACGGATACCCGATAACGGCCATCACCGCCAGCGCCAATAGCACTTCAACTATGGTAATCATTCTTCGTATTTTTCCAGTTCATCACGCATTTTTTTTAGATAGGGATCGCCTTCGCCGCTTCCGGTTTCCTTATTGGGAGAAACCGCCGGAGGAGCTGGCGCGCGATTGCCACTCCACCGTTTGAGGATCAACGATACCAGCCAGCCAACGCCGATGATAGCCACAAACGGCGTAACCCATGCCATCAGGTTAAATCCCTTGAATGTGGGGGATGCAAGTATCGCCTCGCCATGCTCTTTCATCATCAGGCTTTTGATCTCAGGCCCTGACTTGCCGCTATCCACCATCGCGCGTATCTCTTTCCGCGCCGGAACGGCTTTGTCGCAATTTTCATGCGGGCAGGTCTTCAACGTGGTGCCACAGCCGCACAGGCATGCCATGTCGGAAATGAGGCTTTCGTAAAGCCCGTCTTTTCCTGAAACGCCCGCAGGAACCTGTTCCGCCGCGTTCGCGACGGCAAAAACCGCCAAAATCGAGATGACCATCACAAGCTGCTTCATCGTTTCATTTTACCATAATCGCGGCTGCGTCCAGCCGTTCACTAAACAACGACTGATTTTTTTTCTCCGGGAACCTTCATTACCGCGCCATATTTCACCAGTTTGCGGCGCCCGGTCAGCCGGAACCCGGGAAATGCCGTGCGGAGTTTTCCCCAAAATCCTTCCAGGGTGCTTTCAAAGCGGAGCGACGCCTTTTCCCCTTCCCGCTCGAACGAAATGATCGTAAGCCCCGCAATGCCATCCATCACCGCCTTCACCGCATCAATACTTGGCGTTTCGGACCCGTTATCCGTCATTATCCAGAGGGTTTTTTCGGTGGCGGATTGTATCGACCGGTACGGAGGCGTTCTCGCTTCGGCCCGCTCAATGACAATCCCCCGTTCAAGCTCGGCATTGAGCCTTTGGACCAATATGGCCGGTTCCACCGGCTTCTCCAGATCGATGTCAACCATTTCGCACAGCGAAACTGTGCCCACCGGCAATGCCGCGCCGAAGGCGATCTTGACATGCGGGTGAAATCCCCCGCTGTGCGCCGCTTGCAGTGCAGCCCGGCGTAGCGCGCGAGAATATCCGTTAAGCATCTCCAGATGCGACAGATAACGGGCCATCCCCTCTTTCCTGAAGGTAAGGCGGTACTTGTACACAGGGGCTTCCTCTTCAGCAACCGGTGCGGGGGAGATCGGTGGAGATGGAACAACGGGTTGAATGACATTGTCATTGGCTGGCAGGCCGCAACCGAGGCAATTATCGAAACGGCAGTCGGGAGTGAGCACCTCCGCCATGGCATCTTTCAACTCCCGTTTCAGGTATTTTTTCGAGATGCCGATATTAAGATGATCCCACGGCAACGTTTCATCAATGCCCCGGCGCCGCAACACATATTCGTCCGGATCAACACCGCACTCGGCAAACGCCTCGCGCCATACATCGAGCTTGAAATGCTCGCTCCATCCATCGAGACGGCAGCCATTCTCATAAGCCCTTCGCACCACCGGCGCCAGCCGCCGGTCCCCGCGGGAAAAAACCCCTTCCATCCAGCTCATTTCCACGTCGTGCCCCTTGAGCTGTACCCCCCGCATCCTGCGGAACGCATCGGACAGCATCATCTTCTTGCGCATGTTCTCTTCCATCGAAGACATCGGCTCCCACTGGAAAGGGGTGTGGGCTTTGGGAACGAATTGGCTTACCCCGGCGTTGATATTCTGGAATTTGTGGTTCCCCTCGCGCAGGCGGTTGATCTCTTCCACCAGCCGGACGATCCCTTCAACATCCTCATCGGTCTCGGTGGGAAGGCCGATCATAAAATAGAGCTTCAACTGCCGCCAGCCGCCAGCCAGCACCTTGCGGGCCGTTTCAACAATTTCTTCATTGGTGATCTTTTTGTTGATAACCCGGCGAAGACGTTCGCTCCCCGCTTCGGCGGTGATGGTGAAGCCGGTCTTTCGCACCCGCGCGATCTGGCGAATGAGCGGCGCGGTGAGAGTACCGGAGCGGAGTGACGGCAACGACACGGAAATATTCTCCCGAGCGGTCTTATCCATCAGCGTTGTCACCAAGTGCTCAATATTGCCGTTGTCGCCGCTTGAAAGCGAGGCAAGCGACACATCATCGTAACCGGTCCGTTTAAGGGCCGTATCGATAATTGCCAACACCTCGTCGGGACGGCGTTCACGGACTGGGCGGTAAACCATCCCGGCCTGGCAATAGCGGCAGCCACCGGTGCAGCCGCGGTCTATCTCTACCGTTAAACGGTCGAACACCGGCTGGCCGTAGGGAATGACCATATCCATAGGGAACGGACTTTGAGAAAGGTCTTTAAGAATCGCCCTGCGCGGCTTTGGCAACCCCTCGGCCACGGGGGTTATGGCCGCCACGCGGTGACCATCGTAGGTTACATTAAAAAATGAAGGCACATAGACCCCCTCAATGTCGGCCAATGCGCGCAAAATATCTTTCCGTCCCGTCTTTTGGGCCTTGAGGTCGGCGTACCGGTCCGCCAACAGTGGCAATACCTCTTCGGCGTCCCCCATCACAAAGAGGTCGAAAAAATCGGCTACCGGTTCCGGATTAAAAACCGAAGCGCCGCCTCCGATGACCAGCGGGTCGTTTTCGGACCGTTCCGCGGATGTCAAGGGAACATTGCCAAGGTCCAATATCGTCAATATTCCAGTAAAACAAAGCTCGGTTGAAATGCTGATGCCTACGATATCGAACGCACTGAGCGGATCATGCGATTCAAGGCTGCGCAGCGGCTGCCCCTCACGGCGAAGCATCGCCTCCATGTCCGGTTCGGGCGCAAAAAAACGCTCAGCCCAAAGTCCTTCGCGGTTGTTAACCACGGAATAAAGGATCTTGAGCCCCAAGTGCGACATGCCGATGCTGTACAGCTCCGGGAAACAGAGCGCTACGCGGCAACGGACCCCCCCCTTCTCCTTAACCACGGCGCGCACCTCGTTCCCTACATACTGCGACGGGTTGCGTACTTCATCTAAAAACGGTTCGTAGGGGTGGTTAATCATGGCGGAATCTCCTCATTCGTATGCTTATCATGATGCCGAGCGCCGCGTAGTTGGTAAGCAGGGCCGAGCCCCCGTAGCTGAACAACGGCAAAGGTATACCGACGATGGGGGTGATCCCGATCGTCATGCTGACATTATAGAGAAAGTGGAAACCGATCATGCCGGTAATGCCGGCCGCCATGAGGCTCCCGATACGGTCCTTCGAGTTGATGATGAGATCCATCATGCGCAGCACCAGTGAGACGAACAGGATAAGCAGAAGAAAAACGCCCAAAAAGCCGACCTCCTCGGCGTACACGGCAAAGATAAAATCGGTGTGTTTTTCAGGCAGGAAATTCAGCTTGCTCTGTGTGCCGGCAAAGAATCCTTTGCCCAAAAAACCGCCGCTGCCGATGGCGATCTTGGATTGTATGGTGTGGTAGCCGATGCCAAGCGGGTCGGTCGAGGGATCGATCATCGCCAGTACGCGGTTTTTCTGGTAATCCTTCAGATTGAGCCAGCCTACCGGCACAAGAATCATCATGCCTATGATGATGGCGATGAGCGTATTTTTCTTGATGCCGTTGATGAATGCCATCACAAAGAAAATGACAAACAATACCCCTGCCGTTCCCAGATCGGGCTGCTTGGCAATAAGAAGCGCCGGGATAAGCGTCAGAACGGCCGGCACAATGAGTTGCTTAAATCCCAGCTCTTCGGCAAGTTCACGGGCATAGTTGAAATATTTGGTTAGGGTCATGATGAGCACCAGCTTCATCATCTCGGAAGGCTGAATGTTTAGACCGCCGATACCCAACCACCGCTGTGACCCGGCAATGATCCTGCCCCCTGCCAAAACCGCCACCAGCAGGCCCACGGCAATCATGTATAGAAGATAGGCAGGACGCTCCCAAATACGGTAGTCCATCATCGAGATGCAGAACATCACGATGATACCGTAGATATTCCATTCAAGCTGTTTGAGATACAAGCCGCGAAAAGACGGGGAGTCGCTGGCAAAATTCGCGCTGTAGATTACGAAGACGCCCAGCAGGGAGATTGTCAGCGCAAGAAAAAATAACGACCAGTCAAACAGGCCGAACCACTTATTGCCAAGGGTAGAATTATCGTTCATTCTTTATGATACCGGTTTCCGCGGCATTCCTGTTTTCGGAGCCTCGGCCTTTTGCGCTTCCGCAGCCTTTATCGTTGCATCAAGATACGCGGCGATCATGGCGCGGGCCACAGGAGCGGCCGTAGTGCCTCCATGTCCCCCATGCTCCACAATTACCGCAATCGCTATCTGGGGATCCTCCACCGGAGCGAACGCAACAAACCAGGCGTGATCGCGATATTTTTCCGGGAGCTTGCTTTGATCCATATTTTGCTCCCCCTCTTTCATCTTCATAACCTGCGCGGTGCCGGTTTTCCCTGCCACGCGGATATGTGGAACGCGGCAACTCCAGAAGGCTGTTCCCCGCTCGGAGTTAACCACCATATCGAGACCCTCTTTAATGAGAGCCACATTTTTTGCGGAGAGTCCCAGTTGCTGCCCGCCAAGAGCTTCAGGCGTGGCGGCCTCATGCTCTCCGACGCGGGTTAAGCGAAGGTTCGGCATCCATCCGCCGTTGGCAATGGCCGAGACCGCACGCGCCATCTGCATGGGCGTTACTTGATCGTACCCCTGCCCTATCGCCGTTGAAAGCGTTTCTCCCGCGATCCACTGCTCTTTCTTATATTTTTCTTTCCACGCCGTGCTGGGGATAAGTCCCGTTTTTTCATGATCAAGGCCGAGCCCGGTACGTTGACTTAAGCCGAACTTCAAGGCCATATCATAGATTTTATCCACGCCCAGCCGCATACCGAGATTGTAGAAATACACATCACAGCTTTGCTCAAGCGCATGGGTCAGGGTCATGTTGCCGTGTCCGCCTTTTTTCCAGCAATGATATACGCGGCGCCCCAGCCGGAATGAACCATTGCAGTGGAATACCGTATTTTCATCGATCACCCCTTCTTTCAAGCCCGCGGCGGCCATTATAATTTTGAAGGTTGACCCAGGAGGATACACCCCCTGTATGGCGCGGTTGTTCAGCGGAAAGTACGGATCATTCAAAAGACTGCGCCAATACTCGGTTTCCACTCCGCTGGCAAACTCGTTGGGATCGAAATCGGGGTGGCTTACCATTGCGAGTATCTCGCCAGTCTTTGGATTGATAGCCACTGCGGCGCCATTTTTTCCCTCCATCGACTGCTCGGCTGCGAGTTGTGTTTTATAGTCGATGGAAAGATAAAGGTCTGTTCCGACGCCGGGGCTTATCTGCTTTATCATCTTGAGTTCACGGCCGGTGGCATCCACCTCTATGATATTCATCCCTTTTTGACCGCGCAAAAGGGATTCAAAACTTCTTTCGATGCCATATTTGCCGACAAAATCCCCTTTGCGGTAGTCCTTATAGAAACCATGGCCTATTTGATCTTTGGAGACTTCACCCAAATAACCAAGCAGATGCGCGCTGAACCGTTCATACTTGTAACTTCGCACCGGCCTCACATCGAGTGAAACACCGGGCAATTCGTAGCGGTGTTCTTCCAACCTGGCGGCATCGTCACGGCTTATGTCGTGTGCCACAACATATGGCTGAAATGGTTGTTGCGCCTTGATTTTCCGCATCGCATCTTCTTTATCGAAATCGATAATAGAGGCCAGCTTGTCCATAACCTCCGCATAATTAGGCATATCTTCACGGATGACCACTACATTAAACGATGCGCGGCTGCTCACCATGTCCACGCCAGACCGATCA
>JAKAGL010000051.1 GCA_021815535.1 bacterium | reverse complement strand
CGACATCGAGAAGCTCCTCGACGTGCTGCAGCGGCTCGTCGACGCCGGCAATACCGTCGTCGTCATCGAGCACAACCTCGACGTCATCAAGTGCGCCGACCACATCATCGACCTCGGCCCCGAGGGGGGCGACCGTGGCGGCACGGTGGTGACCACCGGCACGCCGGAACAGGTGGCGAAGGTGAAGGAATCGTGGACCGGCAAATACCTGAAAGAGGAGCTCCGCCCCCGCCGATGAAAAAGGAGAGGAAAGAGCATCCTTTTCGCACGGTGATGCTGACGCTGGAATACGATGGCACCCGCTACGCCGGATGGCAGAGCCAGAACAAGGGGGAGCGGACCATTCAGGACACGCTGGAAAAAGCGGTGACAACCATACTGGGCCACCGCGTGCCGGCGGTGGCAAGCGGCCGCACCGATTCCGGCGTGCACGCGCTGGCCCAACCGGTCAGCATCAAAGGGCATTTCCCGATGAACGACGATGCGCTCGTCCGCGCCCTTAATTCACTATTGCCCGATGACATCGCCGTGAAAAACGCCAAAACGGTGGACGACTCCTTTCACGCCATTCAGGATGCCAAACAAAAGACCTACCGCTATGTCATACACAACAGCCGCGAGCGGAACCCCCTCGGCCTGCGCTACAGCTGGCACGTGATACAAAAACTGAACAGCGCCGATATGCGGCGGGGGGCCGAGCCGCTTCTGGGCGAACATGATTTTGCCTCGTTCATGGCGGCCAATTCTCAGGTAAAATCCTCCGTACGGCGTATAATCGCCGTTGATATCGGGCGCAAAGGCGACACGATAACGATAGAGATAACCGCCAACGGTTTTCTGCGGCAGATGGTGCGCAACATCGTTGGCACTCTGGTGGAAATAGGGCGGGGCAGGATGGAACCGGACGAGATGAAAAAAATATTGATGGCAAAAGACCGCCGCAAGGCCGGCCCCACCGCTCCCGCGCAGGGTCTTGTGCTGGTGAACGTGGAATACCAATGATGAAAAACTTCAGTTCCGATTCCGGTCGAAGGAAATCCTATGATAAAGCCCGATAAGGCGGAGTTCGTTCAACTGGCGAAACAGGGGAACATCGTCCCGGTTTATTGCGATGTGTTCGGCGATTTTCAAACGCCGGTGGGCGCGTTCAGCAAGATATCAAAAGGGGCGAAATACGCCTACCTGCTCGAAAGCGTATCGGGCGGCGAAAAGTGGGCCCGCTACACCTTCATGGGGGCAGATCCGGAACTGGTGATAAAAACCTCCGGCAGGCAGGGACTGCGCATCACCAAATCGAAAAAACAGAAGTTCGCGGTGGCGGGCGACCCGTTGGACGAGATACGGAAAGTGATGGCCGGGTTCAGGGCGGTGAAGGTGGAGGGATTGCCACCGTTCAACGGCGGGGTGGTCGGCACCATCGGGTACGACTGCGTCCGGTTCTTTGAAAAACTCCCCGCGAAGGCGCACAAGGATACCGATTTTCCCGATACGGTGTTTATGGTTACCGATTCGCTGGTGGTGTTCGATAACGTGCAACAGACGATCAAGATCATCGTCAACGCACACGTGGAAGGGAACGCCGAAAAAGCCTACGCAAAGGCGGTGGCGAAAATAAAGGCGCTGTTGCGCAAACTGCAGGCGCCGATGAAACCCCCGGCGGTAAAAAAACGGGCGGGGGCGAAAAAATTCAAATCAAACACCAGCGAGGCGGCTTACGCCAGTGCGGTGAACCGTTGCAAACACTACATCAAGGAAGGCGACATCTTCCAGGTGGTGCTGGCGCAACGCTTCACCATCGATCTGGATGTGAGCGCGTTCGATGTCTACCGCGCGCTGCGGGTGGTGAACCCCTCGCCGTATATGTACTACCTCAAGCTGGATGACTGGGAAGTGGTGGGGGCATCGCCTGAAATTTTGAGCCGCCTGCAAAACGGGGTGGTCACGGTGCGGCCCATCGCCGGAACCCGCAAGCGGGGCGCAACGGATAAAGAGGACAAAGCGCTGGAAGCGGAACTGCTGGCCGACAAAAAGGAATTGGCCGAGCACATCATGCTGGTCGATCTTGGCCGCAACGACGTGGGGCGGATAAGCAAAGGGGGCACCGTGCGGGTGACCGGCCTGAAGGAGATCGAGCGTTATTCGCATGTGATGCACATCGTGAGTAATGTGGAAGGCGCGTTGCGCCAGGGGGCAGACGCCTTCGATGTGATACGGGCCACCTTCCCCGCCGGTACGCTGAGCGGCGCGCCAAAGATACGCGCGATGGAGATCATTGAAGAGCTGGAGCCGCACCGGCGCGGGCTGTATGGCGGCGCAATCGGCTATATCGCGTTTGATGGCACGATGGATACCGCCATTGCAATACGGACGATGGCGGTGAAGGGAAAGAAAGCCTATCTGGGAACCGGCGCTGGCATCGTCGCCGATTCCGATCCGGCATCCGAATATCAGGAGTGCCTGAACAAGGGGCGCGCGCTGGAAAAAGCGGTCGCCATCGCCCGCAACGGGCTTTGATCTGTTTCTGGATTCAGGCTCAAGGCCGGGATGACGAGAATGTGGGCCGTTACTTGCCGCGCCGGCCAGATCAGAACTTGCGGATGATGCCGACGACGGTTCCCTGCACGCGGACGCGTTGCGGTTCAAGGATCATCGGCGCCATCACGGGATTGGCCGGCTGAAGCCGGATCGTTCCCCGCTCGGGGTAATACCGTTTCAGCGTCGCTTCGCGCCCATCCACCAGCGCCACAACGGTCTGTCCCGGCTTTGCGAACTCCGCCTTGCGCACCAACACCATATCGCCGTCGCAGATGTGGTCGTCTATCATCGAATCCCCCCGCACGCGGAGCAGGTAGCAGTTTTCGTCCGCCCCCATCTCTTCGGGAAGCGTCATCGTATCGCTATCGGGATAGCTTTCGATAGGATAGCCCGCCGCGATGGCGCCAAGCACTGGCACGGCAAGACCGCTGGGGCGCGCGCCGTATGAAGGAATAACCTCGATGCTCCGATGCCGGTTCGGCACCCGGTTAATCAACCCTTTTTCCTGAAGGTTCTTCAGGTGCTGGTGGACGGTGGCTGGGGAGTTGATGCCGAATTGGGCCTTGATCTCCCCGATGCTGGGAGCGTACCCTTTGGCGGCGACGAATTCATTGACGAAATCCAAAATCTCTTTTTGGCGCTTCGTGATAATCATAGGCGAAACATAAACGAAATTAATACGAATGTCAAGCGGCTTTTTGCCAAACGTTCGGGCGAAAGTTTTATCCACGTTCAGGATGTAATGAGATTTATAGAGGAATGCCTAAAATGATAGCCACAGCGGTACTGAAGAAAGCAACAAGAGTTAGAAGCCTGCGCGCGGGTTACAAGGCAAAAAAAAGGCGGCATCAGGGGGATACCCTGTGCCGCCCATTGAAAAACCGTTATTCGGCCGATTCGGGAACGACGACCTTGGCCTTCTTCTTGGCAAGCGCGCCTTTGACTTCGGTAAGGCGTGCGGCTTTGCCCCGCAGGTCGCGCAGGTAATAGAGGCGCGCGCGGCGGACGCGGTTGCGGCGCACCACGTCGATCTTGTCGATGCGCGGTGAATGGAGCGGAAAGAGCCGCTCGACGCCGGTATTAAACGACACCTTGCGGATGGTGAAGGTGGCGCGGGTGCCGTCGCCCCGCTTGCGGATGACCAATCCTTCAATCATCTGGATGCGTTCTTTTTCGCCTTCCTGAATCTTGACGTAAACCCGGACCGTATCACCTACGCGGAACTCGGGCAGGTCGCTGCGCAGATATTCTTTTTCGATTTTGTTAATAACGTTCATTTTGGTTCCTTCCTCTTTCTACTTATCAGACGATCCAAAATAATAGCAGAAGCGCCCCTCACAGGCAAATGGTTAAATGCGCCCGCCCCGTCGATGGGCAAAAGGGTGCATTCGGCCCGTTCCATCAGCGATTTTCCCAGCCCGTAGGCGGTGCCGAAAAGTATGATCCACTCATCGGCCTCTTCCGCCGCGCGCGCGCGCCACTCATCGGTGCTGACCGCTCCGGGTACGCGCTGGGCGGTGGTGGCCAGCAGTTTCACCCGCTTGGAGCGCGTGCGGGCGTGCGCCACCGCGTCCTCAACGGATGGCAGGGTGACGAGCAGTTCCACCGTCCCCTCACGCCGCACGTTTTGCTTTTTTAAATATTCCTCATCGGTCCAGTGGCTTTTCATCCGCTCCACCAGCACCTTTTGGTCGGCCACCGGGGTGATGATGTAAATACGCTCGGCGCCAAATGTTTTTCCGTAGCGCGCCATATCGTGCACGTCGAGGGTGGTGATGGAGCTGGCGATCTCCTGCCCGTTTTTCCCCGCCACCGGGTGGTGCACCAGCGCGATGGAAATACGCGGCATCGGCGCATTGCCGGCAAAGCGCTCCAGCAGGTCGGGGCGCGCCGCGGCGGTTTTTTTCAACGCCTGTTCGTGGCGCCATTGGCGGATCTTTTCATGGTGGCCGGAAAGAAGGATATCGGGCACTTTGTGGCCTCGGAATTCTTCTGGCCGGGTGTATTGCGGATACTCCAGCAGCACCGTTTCGTGGCTTTCGCCGCAGAGCGATTCCGGGCTGCCGACCGCGCCGGGAAGCAGGCGGAAAACCGCTTCCACCACGGCCATCGCCGCCACTTCGCCGCCGTTCAACACGTAATCGCCCAGCGATATTTCCTCGTCAATCCAGTGTTCGATGATCCGTTCGTCCACCCCTTCGTACCGGCCGCAAACGAGAATGAGCCGCTCTTCGTGGGCAAGTTCGCGCGCCTTCTCTTGCGTGAACGGTTTTCCGCGCGGCGATAACAGAATGGTTTTAGCCGGGCCATCTTTTTTAAGGGTATCGAGCGCATCGGCCAGCGGTTGCGGCGTCATCACCATCCCCGCGCCGCCGCCGAAGGGGGCGTCGTCGGTCTTGCCGTGTTTGCTGTCGGTGAAGGGGCGCAGGTCGTGCACCCGCACGTCGACCAGCCCTTTGTCCCGCGCTTTTTTCAAAAGGCTTTCCCCCAGGAAAGAGTCGAAGATCGCCGGGAAAATGGTCAACAGGTCGAAGCGCATCAGTCGAACAACCCCTCCAAAACATGGATGGTTATTTTTCTGCCGGGTACGTCAACCTGGCGCACCACGTCGCTGATGACGGGGATGAGCCGTTCGCGGTGGTTGGCATCGGTGATGACCCACACATCGTTGGCGCCGGTTTCCATGATACTGGTGACTTCGCCCAGCAGTCCGCCGTCTTCTTTGTATACCGCGCAGCCGATTATGTCCTGATACAGGTATTCACCCTTCTTGAGCGGCGGCAGCAGATCGCGCCGGATGAGGAATTCGCGGTTTACGTATTCAGCCGCTTCTTCGGGAGAGCCGCAGCCGTCGGGCCGGACGGCCCACGTAACGCCGCGCAGATGGCGCGCGGCGGCGATGTATATTTCGCGCTCCGGTTTTACCCCCGCGTGCGCGATGTACCCCACGGTGAAAGCATCAGGCGGAAAATCGTCGGGCAGGTAGGCCTCGAACTTAAGCTCGCCGGCGATGCCGAACGGCTTGAGGAAGCGTCCGCCGGCAACCTTGTCCCTGGGCAAGTTATTCGAGTATTTCCAGCACTGCCCGCTTGTTTTCGCGCGAGGCGGCGGCGGCCAGAAGGGCGCGCATGGAGCGGGCGGTGCGTCCCTGTTTGCCGATCACCTTGCCGAGATCGGACGGCGCGACGTGCAACTCGAGAACGGTGGTGTTTTCGCCGCTGATTTCATCCACTTTTACCTCGTCGGGGCAGTCGACGATTGCCTTGACGATGGTTTCGATCAGTTCTTTCATTTACTTGGCGGCCGCGGCGACGGGGCTGACCCCTTCCTTCGCGAAGATCTTTTTCACGGTGTCGGAAAGCTGTGCGCCGGTGTTGATCCACTTTTCAGCGGCTTCTTTCACCATGACGGTCTTACGGCTGCGGGGATCGTAGGTGCCGATGATCTCGAGGAAGCGTCCGTCGCGGCAATACCGCTTGTCCGCCGCAACGATGCGGTAGAAGGGTTTGCTTTTCGCCCCGTGCCGGGTGAGCCTGATAATAACTGCCATTGTTCCTTACTCCTTTTGAAAAAACGGAAGATCCGTCTGGTTAATTACAGGCCGAAGCGGCCCCGCATGGGCATGTTGGGCATGCCCCCCTTTTTAATGTTCTTCATGACGAGTTTCATCTGCGAAAACTGCTTGAGCAGCCGGTTCACATCGCTTACTTCCATGCCGCTGCCGTCCGCGATGCGGATCTTGCGGCCGGCGTTGATGAGCTGGTGGTTGCGGCGTTCCTCTTTGGTCATGGAATTGATGATGGACTCCACTTTTTTCAGTTCGCCGTCGTCGATCTTCGCATCCTTGGCCACCTTCATGCCGGGGAGCATACCCATCAACTGGTCGAGCGGCCCCATTTTTTTCACCATCTTCAGCTGTTTCATGAAGTCGTTCAGGTCAAAATCGCCCGACGACATTTTTTTGCCGAGCAGTTCGGCCTCTTTTTCATCCGATGCGTCCTGCGCCTTTTCGATGAGTGAAAGCAGGTCGCCCATGCCGAGGATGCGCTGCGCCATCCGGTCGGGGTGGAACACCTCGAATTGCTCAAGCTTTTCACCGATGCCGGTGAATTTCACCGGCGCGCCGACGACCGATTTTATCGAAAGGGCCGCGCCGCCGCGGGCGTCGCCATCCAGTTTGGTGAGTATCACGCCGGTGATGCTGACGCGGCGGTGGAATTCCTTCGCCACATCGGCGGCCTGCTGGCCGGTCATGGCGTCGGCGACGAACAATACCTCGGAAGGGGTGATTTCCTTTTTGATCTTTTCCAGTTCCACCATCAGATCGTCATCGATCTGGAGGCGGCCGGCGGTATCCACCAGCAGAACGTTGGCCTTTTCGTCTTTCAGCGCCTTGATGGCGGATTTGCAGATTTTGACCGGGTCGGCCAGTTCGGCCGGGTGGTGAACGGGGATCGCAAGCTGTTGACCCAAAATGGTGAGTTGGTCGCGCGCGGCGGGACGGTAAACGTCCGCGGAGACCATCATCGGGCGGTAGCCCTCCTTTTTCAGATGGAGCGAGAGTTTGGCGGTGGTGGTGGTTTTACCAGAGCCCTGGAGGCCGGTCATCAATATGATGGTCGGCCCCTTGGGGTTCATGGTGATGCCGGCCTGCTGCCCGCCGAGGAGCTGTACCAGCTCATCGTGAACGACCTTGACGACCTGTTGCGCCGGGTTGAGAGCCTTGTGGACTTTTTCGCCGGCGAAGTCCTTGCGGACTTTTTCAATGAATGATTTGACCACGTCCTGGTTGACGTCGGCGTCGAGGAGGGCAAGGCGCACTTCGCGCAATGCATCGGCCATGTTCGCATCGGTCAGCTGCGACAGGCCGCGTATTTTCTTAAATGCGTCCGATAAACGGCTCTCTAATTGTTCAAACATAATGAAGCGGGTATTTTGAATGATGAATAGCGCATTGTCAACCACTTCCCCTCATCCCATGTTTAAAGAGCATGACCATGCTTTTGCCGCCGCGCGGTTCATCCGGCGGCTCGTGTCGGAAGCGTTGCCGGAAAGAATGTGTGGCCGTGATATATTTCATCAATGTTTGTGTCTTGCCGGGCCTATGTTTGTGACCTTCATCCGGTTTTGTAACCGCCATGTTTGCCGTGCCTTGTATTTTTTCCAAAATTTCGATTTGCAAAAGCGTAATTAGCCGAAAAGATAAGCTCCAAGAATTCCGTTGTTTTTCAAGTTACCGCTTGACAATGTTGATAACTCGATCGGCGTAAAGAGCGCCCAAATCGTAACTCCTTTAGATTGAGAATGTTTCGCATATCACGCTGTTTTTATTGATGTTGAATCTTGTCTAGTTTGTAGTCAAACAGTAAAAACAGGCCATTTTTGCGGCATTCGCCTAGTGAATAAAAAAGATATCCACATGTTGCCAACAAATTCTGTGGATAGTTTTATTAAGAGGGTTAGATGCCAAACGGAAATTTGTTAAGCCGGTTGGCGGCCAAGGAAAATTTGTCCGCCAAAGCGGTGTTTCGCAAATCGAAAGTGCGCATAATTATGCGTGCCGAAACTTATTTTTAGAGAATTTTTTATTTAGACCGGGAAAATTGTCTGACCGGACGGTTTACTCCGGGGTGAGAAACGCCATTTGCGTCTCGCGCCGGTAGTTGGAAACACCGCCAGCGATTCCTTCGGCGATCTCCTCGCGGTATGTTGCGCTACGTAACAACTTTTCTTCTTTCGGATTGCTGATAAACGAGGTTTCAACGAGAACCGAGGGCATCCGCGCGCCGTGCAACACATAAAACATTGCCTGTTTCACGCCGTGGTCATGCGAACGATGGTGCGGTTTCAGCCCGTCCACCAGCGATTGTTGCACCATTGCCGCCATCCTGCTCGATTCATTGATTTTATCGGTGCTTTGCATATCGTAAAGGATGAATGCCAGGTCGTTGATGTCCTCATCGTCGCTTTCCTGGTTCATCATGTTTTCCTGCGCCGCCACATACCCTTCCTCTTTGCTGCGGGCGGGACTGAGGAAATAGGTCTCCACGCCGCTGACATTCCGCTTTTTGTTGCTGTTGGCATGGATGGAGATAAAGAGATCGGCATCGTTGGTGTTGGCAAAGGCGGTCCGCTCTTCCAGCGGGATGAAAACATCGGTGCGGCGGGTAAGCAGAACGCGGCAGTTACAGTTTGTTTTTACGAGTTTTTCAAGGCGCAAGGCGATGTCGAGCGCCACGTCTTTTTCGCGCAGGCCACCATGCCCAATGGCTCCCGGATCCTTGCCGCCGTGGCCGGGATCTATCACGATGGTCTTGATCTTAAATTCCGGCGCCGGTGTAAAGCTTGCTTTTTGTACATCTTTGGAGACGTCGGGCGCTACGGGATGGCCATCCGGGACAAGTCCGGCTTCGGCCAAGCCGGCAGTGTTGGCGGCGGCTTCGGCTACCGCGTTTCCTGCAGTGGCTCCGGCGGCGAGTCCCGCTTCGGCGCCGGTTGCGGCAGGCGGAAGAGGATTGATGACCGGCGCATTCAGATCGACCATAACTTTGGGGGTGGTCAGGCCATCCGCCACAACGGCTGGTTTGTCTTCGGGTTGTTTAACCGCCGATTCGACGGTCGCAGGGGCGCCGTTTTGGGCCGCCTCGGGCTGGATTGGCAGGCCGGCGGCAACCGGCTTATCGTCAACATTGATGTCGATGACGATCCTTTCGGGATTGGAAAGCTCCATCGTGTTGTAGTTTCCCCTCGCCTTCAGATTCAAGACCACCCGGCTGATCTCACTGCTGGGGGAGCTGATATCAATCGACTGCACCATGCCGCTGGGGGGCTTGATCGATTGATCGGATGCGCCGTTGCCCTGGCCGCCAAGAATATCAACGGTGATCTTGTTTGTCGTATCGTCCCGCTCTATTTTGTAATGTATCCGTTTGCTTACATCGAAGACAACGCGGGCGTAGGTATCGTTTGCCCAATAGCGCACCCGCTTGAAATCAGGTTCTGGCGGCGGTTCCGCTTTTGCGTGTTCCGTCTTTATCTTGGGGAGGGAGTATTTTGAGTGGCGGATGTCTTTTTGAAGCTTGTCTATCATAATTTTCGCCATGGGGGCCTTGTCCCCTTTCGGGAACCACCGCAGAAGGCCGCGGAAATCCGCCATTGCCTCAACGGTATCGCCGTCTTTCAGCCGAAGCTCGCCGGAATGGTACAGCGCATCATCCGCAAGGGAGTGATCCGGATACGTGCGAACTAACACGCGGTAAATCGTCAGGGCGCTTTGCTTGTCGACTTTGCGGTGATAGCGGTAATAGAGATCGCCGTGCAACTGGCCGGACATGAAAATGGCTTCGGGGGTTTTGGCGGCACGGGGATATTTTTTGTAGATCGCCTTGAACAGCTCCAGGCTTCTTTCAAGCTGTCGGCGGCTCACATTTTTGTTTGATCCCTCCAGCTTGTGATAGTAATCCGCCGCTTTTTTATAGGCGGCCACTGAAGGATCGGACGAAGCAAAAGCATAACCGCTTGATAAAAATACGGCTGCTACAATAGCGGCAAATAATTTACCTGTTTTCATACTACCTGCTGAAGAGAAGGCAATATTTGTGCCAGCAATAGAAATTACCCCCAAAATCGTAACGCCACCGAAAGCGTCGATACGTTAAGTATTATGTAGATTATATACCATAACTAGCGGATGAAACGCTAGTTATTTATTTAAACTAAATGGCCGGAATAAATAGCCGTCTTAAGCAGGCGGCTCTTAGCCGCTTTTTTAATAAAAAGGGGGATGGTTGCGCATCCCCCCGCTATGATGTAAAGGCGATCAAAGATATGGGCTATTTTTCTCTATTTGACCTTCTTGACGGTTTGGCTGCCGTAGTCGGCGATGTAGAGGTAAGTTCCATCCGACGTGATTCCTTTGGGGGTTTTAAATGCCTCCGCGCCGCCACTGCCGGAAAGCGTGGTGACCGCGCCGGTGGAGATAACCACCTTGCGGACCGTATTTTTCAGCGATTCGGTCACATAGAGGTTTGTCCCGTCGGTAGTGATGCCGACCGGCCCGCTGAAGAGCGCGGCGTTGCCTTTGCCGTCCGCTGTCCCCGATACCCCGCCTTTTCCGGCGATAGTGGTGACCGCGCCGGTGGCGATAACGATCTTCCTGATGCAATAGCTGTATTGATCCGCCACATACAGGTCTTTTCCATCCGTAGTGATACCTGCCGGACTGGTGAACCGGGCGGCGGAACCGGTACCGTCGGTGGAACCTCCCTCGCCTGCTTTACCGGCTATGGTGGTGACCGCACCGGTGGCGATAGCGACCTTTCGGATGGTGTTGCTCTTTTTGTCAGTCACATAGAGGAACTTTCCGTCGGTGGTGATGCCGTTCGGCTCGTTGAACCGCGCCACCGTACCGGTACCGTCGGCGGCTCCGGGAATCGCGGGGCGCCCCGCAAGGGTGGAGACCACGCCGGTCGCGATAACGATTTTGCGTATGGTGCTGTTTTGCCGGTCCGCCACGTAAAGATTCAGGCCGTCAGTGGTGATCCCTTCAGGAAGATAAAACCGCGCGGCCGCGCCGGCTCCGTCAGCCGAGCCTGTTGCACCAGCGGTTCCGGCAAGGGTGCTGACCGCGCCGGTGGCAATTACAACTTTCCTTATGGTGCCGTTGCTTTGATCGGTGATATAGAGATTGCGCCCGTCGGAGGTGATGCCATACAGGTAATTGAACCGTGCCGATGCCATGGGGCCGTCGGCGGTACCCACCGCACCGGGCGTCCCCACAACGGTTGACACGGAGCCGGTGACTGATAACAGTTTTTGAATGGCTCCACCCAT
>JAKAGL010000309.1 GCA_021815535.1 bacterium | reverse complement strand
GCCGCCGCCAATGAAGTAGATGAAAAAACCGAGGCCGAAGATGCCAAAGACGATGGATGGCACCCCCGCCAGGTTGTTCACTCCCAGCCGGACGAGATTCAGGAATAATCCCGGCTTTGCGTATTCGTTCATGTAGAGGGCCGCCATCACGCCAAACGGCGTGCCGATAAGCACCATGATGAACACCATCATCACAGTGCCGAATATGGCGGGGAAAACGCCCCCTTCGGTGTTGGATTCGCGCGGCCAAGTCCAGAGGAACTCCCATGCCTTGCCGGCGTAATGCCATACTTTGGCGGACAGACCCATCCGGTTCGGCAGATAAAAGGCGCGCACATTCTTAAGCGGCATTGTCTTCACCTGCCCGTCGGCGATCGCCACCTCCAGCGTAGGAGCGTCAAACTCCGCCTGCAACGATTCAAGCCGTTTCTCGGGAACGGTGATCGCATCCCCCAGCTTCTGGTTGAGCGCGTCATATTCCGCGTTGAGTTTTTCCAGTTTCAGTTCCGCTTCAGGGGTGCCCGCTTCGGGGCCGTCTTCCAGCAGGCGGATGTTATTTTCCAGTTTCGCCAGCGGTTTGCGGGCATGATCCACATCGGTCACCGCGTTCTTGATCTCTTCTTTCAGTTCGGCGGCGCGGGCGATCTTTTTTTCCAGCAGTGTATAAAACTCTGGTCCGGTGCGGGTGGTCACCGCATCCCCCTCGTGCAGTGCCTGTATAAAACCGTGCATATCGCCGTATTCATTCCGCTCGATCACGGCGGCGTCTACGGGATAGTCGAGTTTTTCAACGGCGGCGTCGTCCACCCAGCGGAAATCGAGGCCGTATACGTCGCGGTTGCCGATCTTGAGAAGCGAGCGGGTGGCCGCGCCGGCCGCGCCGGGAATTTTTTCGGTTTCCATCACCGGGCCCATCAGGCTGGATCCTCCTTTAAGCATCACGTGCGCCACGGCGGAGGGCCAAAAGTGCGTGGCCCCTTTGGCGCAGATAAGCCCCAAAAAACCGATGACTATCACCAGCAGCGTCAGCACGGCCATGCCGCTGATCCAGATGAACGGCACCCCTTCGGCCCAAAAGCCGCGATGATACTCGTCACGTGCTGCCATCAGAACCTCGAATATTTCCGCCTCAGCCGGTTGCTGATCATACCGGCGAAGGTATTGATGGCGAAGGTGAAGGTGAAAAGGATGAAGCCGACAAGAAAGAGGACGCGGTAAAGGCTTCCTCCCACCGGGGCTTCGGGCATTTCCACCGCAATGGCGGCCGACATCGCCCGCATACCGTTGAAGATGCTCCAATCCATGATCGGCGTGTTGCCGGTGGCCATCAGCACGATCATCGTTTCCCCCACCGCGCGGCCGAGACCCAGCATGATGGCGGCGAAGATGCCGGGGCTGGCGGCGGGAAGCACCACGTGGATGGCGGTTTGCCAGCGAGAAGCAGCCAGCGCGAACGATGCCGATGTCAGCGATGGCGGCACCGCAGTGAGCGCGTCTTCCGCGATGGTGAAGATGATCGGTATCACGGCGAAACCGAGCGCGAAACCTACCACCACGCAATTGCGCGGATCGTATGCCAGCGCGAACGCGTGGTAGAGCCACCCCTTGATGTCGCCGCCGAAAATGCCCGTCTCGACGGCAGGGGCCAGCACCACCCCCAGCACCAGCCCAGCGGCCAGCACCGGCAAAAGATAAAGCAGTTCATAATGTGCGCTGATGTCGGGCCGCTTATGCCACGGTATGGCCCACATGACCGCCACAAAGACGAACCATGCGGCGGGCAGCGAAAACAGGACCATGAAAAATGCCATCAGGTGCCGGTCCATCAGCGGCGAAAGCCACAGCCCCGCCAAAAAGCCGACCACCACCGAGGGGATCGCGGCCATCAATTCGATGACAGGCTTTACGATATTGCGCAGGCCTGCCGGGGCAAGCTGCGAAAGGTAAAGCGCCCCCAGCAAGGCGATCGGCACCGAAAAGAGCATGGCGTAAAGTGTGCCTTTCAGCGTGCCGAATATGAGCGGCCAGAGCGAGAACTTCGGCTCGAATTCGTCGGTACCGCCGGTGGATTGCCATACATAAGCGGGTTCCGGATACCCTTCGTACCACACCTTCCTGAACAGGGTGTTGAACGTGACATCGGGATGATACTCGTCCAGCGCGTAATCGTAAAGAACGCCATCCCCGGCCAAGGTGATAATGCCGTCGGATTTCGGCGAGAAGGCCACCAGCGGCTTGCCATTCTGCTGGGATGCCACGGGATAGCTTTTGCCGGTGGTGAGGTAGTGATAGGTGAGGCCGTCGGATGCGGCGGTGATAAACCCCTTGTTGCGCGGCGAGGGGGCGATGGCCGTAACCGCCGCGGTGTGGGGGGTAAAACCGCGCACCTTCAGGTAACGCATCCCCGCCGCGGCGAAGGAAATATCGGGATTGGATCCCCGTTGGCCTGCATAGTTGCGGTCGATGACCTCGCGTTCCTCGCCGGGCTTCAGGACGATATCGTGGCGGCGGTCGAGCATCACGCTCTTCGCACCGCCATTTTTGGCGATGATATGGCGCACGGAGAACCACGCGGCGACATCCCCTTTTTCATCCCCGATAATCAGCGTTTCGTCGCCGTTCAAAAAACGGAGCGCGGTGATGCCGGCGGCGGAGGCCTTGAAATTTTCGGCGTTGCGCGGCTGGCCGTTCTCGATATCGAACACATAGACCATGCCGTCGGCCGCGCCGGCGATCAGTTGATTT
>JAKAGL010000308.1 GCA_021815535.1 bacterium | reverse complement strand
CCCCACGCTGGTGCAGATGCCCACGGGGGTTGTGCCGGGGCGGTGCCTGCGGAATATTTCTGCCGCCTCTACCAGTTGGTCAACGCGCTTCTTGCTTTTGGGATTGTAGAGCGCAGTAACGAAATCGGCCGACGCGGCGGCTTCGAGCCGTTTGCGTATCAATTCCCACGGCGTCAGCAGGTCGCTGAGGCTGATGCTGGCGTAATCAAGCATGAGCGGCGCGCCCAGCCGCGCGGCGGCGGCGATGGCGGCGGAAACGCCGGGGACGACCTCAACATCGACCTGAAGGTTCTCTTCGCGCATCAGTTCCAGCGCCAGCCCGGCCATGCCATACACCCCCGCGTCGCCGGAGGATACCAGCGCCACGTTTTTTCCCGACGCCGCCTTTTGCAGGGCGGCGCGGCAGCGGTCGGCCTCTTTCGTCATGCCGGAGGAGATGAGCTCCTTGCCGGCCGTGAGGTCGGCCACATTATCGAGGTAGCGGCTGTAGCCGACAACAACGTCGCACGCGGCCAACGCGTTCTCGGCGCGGTGCGTGCGGTCGCTTCGGCCGCCGGGGCCTATGCCAACGACAAAGAGCGTTCCCGCGCTATTGCCACGGTTATGCCCTTGAAGGTTCTTTTTTTCAGCAGTAATGACGTCCTCCTTCCCGCCAGCAGTGCGGCCGGTTCGGCCACCGCGGGCAGGTTTACACTTTGTTCCACGAATGCCGATCTATCGAAATCGCGCGTTGATTCCCGTATTTCTTCAGAGGCGATGAACCGCAGCGGCACGCCAAGCACGCGCGCCGCCTCTATCAGCCCCGTTTCATCCGCTTTTACATCGGCCGACGCGATGCACCGCACTTTATGCAAAGCGCAACCCGCATCGGCCAGCGCGGTTTTTACCGCGTCGATGATGCGCGCCGCCTAGATCCCCCGGCGGCAACCGACGCCGACGATGAGGTTTTTGGCCGCATCGGTGGAGGTGGAGATCACCGGCTCGGCCCCGATGGCGTTTGCCACCGAAAAGGCAAGCGCGTTGGCCCCCCCTTCGTGCCCGCTCAACAGGCTCACCACCCACCGCCCGCCGACATCGATCTGCAGCACGGCGGGGTCTTTCATTTTATCCTTCACATGCGGGGCGATGGCGCGAACGACCGCTCCTGACGGAGCGATGTAGACCAGCCCTTCGTATCCGCCGAAGATGTCGCCGGTGAGATCGGCCACCCGCGCGAACCGCCGGGCGCTGAACTCCCCTTCCACCTTGTCATGCAGAAAGTAATCGGCTTCGGCGAACGTTTTTTTCAGTTCGGCAAAGAGTGCGGCCCCTTCCGGCGAAAGGGTGATGAAAGCCAGCTTCACCGCGCCCCTTTCCGGAACGCGTGCGAAAAAGACGCGTCGTACAGTTTGCTCACATTTCTGGAGCGCTCCATCGCCGGGCCGACAATGATAATGGCGGTGCTGGTGATGTTCTCCTTTTTCACTTTTTCGGCGATGTCGGCCAGCGTACCGGTGGTGATGCTTTGATCCGGCCACGACGCCCGGTAGACCACCGCCACGGGGCAGCGGGCGCCGTAATGCGGCGTCAGTTTATCCACCACCTCGTCGACCGCCTGCACCGAGAGGAAAACGCAGATCGTGGCGCCGCTTTTTCCCAGTTGATCCAGTTCCTGCGCCTCCGGCACCGGCGTGTGGCCGCCATTGCGCGCCAGGATCACCGCCTGCGATCTTTCCGGCACCGTCAGCTCTATTTTCAGCGCGGCGGCGGCGGCCTGAAACGAGCTTACCCCCGGCACCACCTCGTATTCAATACCGAGAGCATCGAGTTCGTTCATCTGTTCCATGATCGCGCCGAACAGCGACGGATCGCCGGTGTGCAGGCGTATCACATCGATGCCCCGTTGATGCGCATCCTTGTACACGGCGGTGATATCGCCCAGATTCATTTCGGCGGAATTGTGAAGCTCGGCCGTTATGGGGGCCAACGCCACCACCGCATCGCTGACCAGCGAACCGGCATAGATGCAGCAGCGGCATGTTTCTATCAAGCGTCTGGCCTTGACGGTAAGCAGTTCAGGATCGCCCGGCCCCGCGCCGACAAACGTTACTTTCATTCTTTCCTCCCGGTGTGCACGATGATGGTGGAGAGGTAGCCGATATCCGGCCCCGCATCGCGCAATCGGCGAAGCTCGGTTTCCAGCCGTTCCCCCTCCTGCCCCGCGTAGGCGGCAAACACGCCGTTATCGATGATCCCCTCTTCCTCCAGAATGTCCAGAATGCCCGCCATCCGCTTGCCTATTTTCATGAGCACCACCGTTCCCTCCCCTTTGACCGCCCGCCGCACCGCATCAAGATCATCGGCGGCGGGAATGATGGTGACCGGCTCTTTCGCCTCGCCCACCGGGGTGTTGGTGAGCGCGGCGATAAGGCTGTACGCGGCAATGCCGGGAACCGTGCTGATGGCCGCTTCGGGCATGGCCTTTTTCAGAGCGCGGATAAGGTAGATGTATGTTGAATAAAGCAGCGCGTCGCCCAACGTGAGGAAGCAGGCGTCCTGGCCCGTCCGCAACACGGCGGCGATGCTGGCGGCGGATTCATCCCACCGCACCTCCAACTCCGCCTTATCGGTGACCATTGGAAAAAGCAGTTCATGAACGGCGGTTTCCGGGCCGATATAGCGCGCGGCAATATCCAGCGCAAGACTGTCTGATTTAACCCGCGCCTTCGGAGCGAAGACATGCCGAGTTTCGCGCAACAGGCGCGCCCCTTTCACCGTTATCAGTTC
>JAKAGL010000307.1 GCA_021815535.1 bacterium | reverse complement strand
TCACACAGTCAGTTACATAACGCCGGAGGGGCGTGTGTTGCGCGAGATATCGCCGATGGGCTTTGTTTCGCGGGCGGTAAGTGAACAACAGGCACTTGATTTTCCGCAAGAACGTGTAAGTTTTACCGGCCTGCTGGCGTATAGCCTCATCCCTGTTCCAAAGCCGATCGAGAACGCGGAGGCTATGGCATATCTTCGTGTCCGGATCACGGGACTCGATGCGCCCGATCTGCTGCCAACTGATGACAGGCAAAAAACCGTTTCCACGGAAAAATCGGTTGGAAAAAACGGTACGTCATGGACCGTGACGCTTGATGTGCGGAAAAACCGGGCAGAGAACATCACACGGGCGGAACGCCCAGCTCCCGCCGCGCGGTTTGGGGAATTCATGAAACCTACCATCGAGGCGCAATCGGATGATCCGGCAATCATAGCCAAAGCCGCCGAGATAGTGGGAGGCGAAACCGGCATTTATCCTGCGGCGGTGAAAATAAACCAATGGGTTTTTGCCAACGTAAAGAAGAAATATATCGACACCTTTTCCGGGGTGGCAACGCTGAAATCGCTTGAGGGGGAATGCCAATCACATACCAACCTTTTTGCGGCGCTTGCGAAAGCGGCCGGGATACCCGTAAAAACGGTTTCCGGAATCGTGTACGCCGCCGACTACAAGGGGTTCTTGTATCACGCTTGGCCCGAGGTGTGGGCCGGCGAATGGGTGGCAATGGATCCCACCTTCGGGCAGGATATCGCCGATGCCACGCATATAAAGTTAACCGATGGCGATTTGAGTGTTCAGCTTCAGCTCTTCGAATTTATGGGGAAAATAGGTCTGGAACCACTGGATATGTCACGATGATAACGAATACATTTTCAACAAAGAGCACAGATTGTAATTTCATGCGGCAACGTGGGATAAGATGCGGTTGGATCAAATGAAACCATGAAGTCAAAAATCGCCTCTAACAGGGAAGTGAAGCGGGGATATTTTCGCATGGAGTTTGAGTTTTCCGGCGATGCCGAACCGGGGCAATTTGTCATGCTTAAAGTAGCCGAACACAATGATCCACTGTTGCGCCGGCCCATGAGCATTGCGGGGATTGAGAATGGCGTCATGAGCGTGATTTTCAAGGCTGTTGGGCGTGGCACCGCATTGCCGGCGGAAAAGCGATCAGGGGATTATATCGATGTCATCGGGCCGTTTGGCTCGATCTTTTCACCCCCACAAACAGGTACGGTATTGTTGGTTGGCGGCGGAATCGGTGTTGCACCGCTTCTGTTTTGGACGAGACGCAATCCTTCGCGCATGGCGGCGGCGTTCATTGGTGGCGCCAGCGAAAACGATATTCTTTGTTCCGATGGTTTTTCAGAGGTGCATATCGCCACTGAAAACGGTTCGCTGGGCCGCAAAGGGCTTGTCACTGCACCCTTGGTGGACCACCCTGCCTACAGGGATAAAACCGGCTACCTTTTGGCCTGTGGCCCGACCGGAATGCTGAAGGCGATTGATCAGCTTGCCGCAAAAGACGGGCTTCGTGGCGAACTGTCGCTGGAAGAACGGATGGGGTGCGGCTTTGGAGTCTGCCTCGGCTGTGTGTGCGACACCACCGGCGGGCGGAAGCGGATGTGCGTGGAAGGGCCTGTTTTCAAAACCGGAGAGGTGTTATGGCGGATCTGAGAGTGCGCATCGGAGCGCTGGAACTGAAGAACCCGATACTCTCCGCCAGTGGCACGTTTGGCTATGGCCTGGAATTCTCCAGAATGATGGATATCGGGAAGATCGGGGCTTTCTGCACAAAAGGGCTTTCGTTGAAACCGCGTTCAGGGAACCAGATGCCGCGTATTTGTGAGACTCCAAGCGGGATGATCAATTCTATCGGCCTTGAAAATGTGGGTATTGACGCGTTTGAGACGGAAAAATTGCCGGCAATACGACAGACCGGCGCAACGGTCATCGCCAATTTTTTTGGTGATACGGAAGCCGATTACGTGCAGGTGGCGCGCCGGCTGGCGGCGATGGAGGGGGTTCACGCCCTTGAAATGAACGTCTCGTGCCCCAATGTGGACAAAGGTGGAATAGAATTCGGTGGCGACCCTGTATTTCTGGAAAAGCTGACCGCCATGATCAAGAAAGTGGCTGGCGTTAAACCGCTTATCGTAAAGTTATCGCCAAACGTGGCGGACATCCGCCCGTTCGCCGCCGCGGTGGAAAACGGCGGGGGTGACGCTATCAGCGCGATCAACACATTGAAGGGAATGAGCATCGATGTAAAAACGCGGCGCCCAAAGATCAAAAGGGTGTTTGGCGGCCTTTCTGGGCCGGCGATCAAACCGGTAGCGCTGAAAATGGTTTATGAATGTGTCAAAACAGTAAAAATTCCGGTGATCGGTATCGGTGGCATCGCCACGCTTGATGATGCTCTGGAATTCCTTATTGCCGGCGCCACCGCCGTGCAGGTTGGAACGATGAATTTCGTGGAACCATCCATATGCCAACGGCTAGCGGAAGAGTTGAACGCCTTTTGTGAGAGGGAAAATATCATCCGCGTAACCGACCTCATTGGTACGCTAAGGCAGGACTGATTACCGCCCTCAGAGCACCGGCTGACCGCCTGTCAATATCTTATGTTTGGTGGTGTATTCACCTTCGTGAAGAATAATCTGTTTTGCAAGCAGCCGCTTTTCGTTGATGATAAGCGGTCCCTGAAGATTGGCGGTCATTTCACGCGGGTCGGCCGGGATCGTTACGATTACCCGTATTTGAATATGCTCTTTTTTGACAACCTGAAGATCGG
>JAKAGL010000306.1 GCA_021815535.1 bacterium | reverse complement strand
GCGGCATCGCCGGCGCGGGCATCATGGGACGGTTGACCGGCTACCTGTTGGCAAAAAAAGGGTGGCGCGTCACTTTGTTTGATGACGGCGACCTGGCGGCCACCGGCACCACCAGTTACGCGGCGGCAGGCATGATCGCCCCCTACTGCGAGCTGGAATACGCCGAGCCGGTGGTTGCGCGCCTCGGCAATCCGTCGCTTGTCATGTGGCAGGCGCTTCTGCCGCAGATCGGCGGCGATGTTTATTGCCAGGCGGCCGGCAGTTTGGTGATCTCGCATCCTCAGGACCGCAATGAATTGATGCGGCTGGTGCGTAAGATGGACGAGCACACCGGCAACCTGGTAATGCAGCGCGTGGAAGGGGCCGAACTCCGCGATTTGGAGCCGGATATCGACGATGCTTTCATGGATGGCCTGTACTTGCCGCTGGAAGGGCAGATCGATTCACGCAGGCTGTTGGTGGTATTGGGAGAGTGGCTGCAAAAATACGCCACCCTGAATTTGGGCGTGCACGTCCGTTCGGCGGATGATGGCCGCATCGATACCGCCATCGGCCAGTTCGACTTTGATATGGTGCTTGATACCCGTGGGTTGAAAGGCAAAACGCAGATGCCCACCCTGCGGGGGGTGCGCGGCGAATTGGTGTGGGTGCATGCGCCCGAAGTGCGGCTGAACCGCCCGGTGCGGATGATGCACCCGCGGTATCCTATCTATGTAGTGCCCCGGCCCGGCGGCAAGTTTCTTTTGGGCGCCACCGCCATCGACGATGAAGACCTCAGCCCGATATCGGTGCGCGGCGCGCTGGAGCTTCTGTCCGCCGCCTACGCGATGCACAGTGGATTTTCCGAGGGGCGCATCATCGAAACGATGACCCAATGCCGCCCGGCGTTTCCCGACAACTTGCCCCGGATCCGTCACGGCGGGCGGCTTATCCGCGTGAACGGGCTATACCGGCACGGATACCTCTTCTCGCCGAAAATGGCTGAGCTGGTGATAAACCTGATCGAAGGGGGAAAACCGGATCCGGCATTCGCGGAATTGTACGAAGGGCATTCATGAGGCTGACCGTCAACGGCGAGGTCCGTGAATTTGATGGGGTTGAAAACATTGCCCAGCTGGTAAAATCGCTGGGAGGGGACGTGAAATTCTTCTCGGTGGCCCGCAATGGCGAGTTTGTGCCCTGCGGTGCTTACGAAAAAACAAAACTGGGCGAAGCGGACGATATTGAGATCGTTACGCCCTTTCCCGGAGGTTGATGATGTTGCGTTTGGGCGGTAAGGAATTATCCAGCAGGTTTCTCATCGGCACGGCGCGGTATCCCTCGCCGGATACCATGCGGCAAGCGATCGAAGCGTCGGGTTCCGAGGTGGTTACCGTGTCGCTCCGGCGCTATGGAAGCGGCAAGTGGGACAGCAACGCCTTCCTGAATCTGTTGAAGGAGATGAAGCTGAACATCCTGCCCAACACCGCCGGATGCTATAGCGTGAAGGACGCGTTGACGGTTTCGCGCATGGCCCGCGAGGTGTTCAACACCGATTGGATAAAGCTGGAGGTCATCGGCGATGACTACAACCTTCAGCCCGATCCTTTCGGCACCGTAGAGGCGGCCAAGGTGCTTATCAAGGAGGGATTCCATGTGTTTCCCTACATGACGGACGACCTCGTTTTTGCCGAGCGGCTGTTGGACGCCGGTTGCAAGGTGCTGATGCCGTGGGCGGCCCCCATCGGCAGCGGGCGCGGCCCGGCGAACCCCCATTCTTTAAGAACGTTCCGCGCCCGGTTCAAGGACGTTCCCTGCATCATTGACGCGGGGCTGGGAAAGCCAAGCCACGCCGCGGCGGTGATGGAGATGGGGTTCGACGGCGTGTTGCTGAACACCGCCGTTTCGCTGGCGAAGGATCCGGTGGAGATGGCCCGCGCTTTCGCCATGGCGATAGAATCGGGGCGCAAGGCCTACCTGTCCGGGTTGATGCCGGAGCGCGAATTCGCCACCCCGTCCACCCCCGTGGTCGGCACGCCGTTCTGGCACCAGGAAAAAAAATAATGCGGCGGCCTCGCGCGACGTGCGTCACCCCAACGTAAAGGAGCACCTCAAGGCCCCCTTTGTCATCGCCGCCGGGGAACAGGGTATCGACCGCCCCGGCAGCCTGGAATGCGATGAACGGACACTCGACGCTCTCGACATGCCATTGCGTCCCGCCATCACTTCTTCCATGGTGATGATCCCCGGCGAGCCGGTGCATCTGTCGCTTACCCACCCGGATGATTTTCTTGATGATCTTGATACCGCCCTTGACGATGCGGGGCGGCATACGGTCGTCAAGCTGGGGCCGGTTTACGACGAAGAGCATCTGGCCACTTTGCTCCACGCGCTGGCGGGGGTTGATGCGCGCGTTATTTTGGATGGCGATGTTTTTGGGTCGCTCTCGGAAAACCGGATTGATGCCGAGACGGCCGGATTTATCAAGAAAAACGTTTTTCCCATCACAACCCTTTTTACCCCCGATATTGACGAGGCCGAGCAACTGTTGAACCGGCCGATCGTGTGGCACGGCCAGATGATGCGGGCCGCCGAGGAGATTCTCGTCTTCTATCCGCCGGACGGATATTGGCGCGCGCGGTTGGTTTATCCTCGGCACGTTGCTTGCCGAGCATGGGGACCTCAGCGAAGCGATCCACGCGTACGAAGAGTCTGTCGCGTTTGCGCGCGCGGCGGGAAATGAGTTTCAGGAAATTCTCGGATACAACAATGTCGCGTACCATGCCTTGCTCGCGGGCGATCTGGCGAAGGCGCATG
>JAKAGL010000305.1 GCA_021815535.1 bacterium | reverse complement strand
CCGCCATCGCCTATATGTTTGGACAAGATCATTGTGCAGGCTGTCGACTTGAAATACCCCTTCATCCACTGTCATTTGGCGGAACGTGTAATCGCACCCCGCAAGATTCACATCGAAAATCCATCGCGGTGCGGATGTGGCAATGATGCAATGATGTCCGCGTGAGGATAGTTCGCGCACCACTTGTCCCGCACGCACCGCATGGCCAAAACCGTGGCCGCTGATAAAGTAAAGGACCGGGGCCACGCCTATTTGAGCCGGAAGCGGATGTTGTCCGCCAGTCGTTTTTCACCGATCCAGACAGCGGCATAAACCAGCACCTCGCTCACGCCCTGCCGAACCGGCAGGAAGGTGGAGGGATCGACGATCTCGGCATATTCCAGACGCGCCAGCGGCTCCGCCATGACCTCCTTTTTCAGAATGCGCATCGCCAGTGCCGGGGATTTGCCTTCACGCAACGCTTTTTTTGCCCCGCATAGCGACCGGTAAATCACCGGTGCGGCGGTGCGCTCCTCGGGGGTGAGCAGTGCATTGCGCGATGAGCGGGACAAGCCGTCACGTTCGCGCACGGTGGGGCAGGGCCGGATTTCAATCGGCAGATTGAAATCGGCGGCCATCCGCTCGATGAGCGCAAGCTGATGCGGATCTTTCAGGCCGAAGTAAACGCGGTCTGGCAGAACAATCTGCAGTAGCTTCATCACCACCTGCAACACGCCCCGGTAATGCCATTCAAGGTTCTGGCGTTTGAGCGCGGCGAACAGCCGTGGCAAAACAATTTGCGACTGAAACCCAGCCGGATACATCTGCGCGGCGGACGGAGCAAAAATGACAGAAGCACCGGCGGATGCGGCGATCTTCGCATCGGCGGCAAGGTTGCGCGGATATTTGCGGAATCCTTCGGGAGTAAACTGCAATGGATTCACGAAAACAGAAACCGCCACCACATCATTTTCGCGGCATGCCCGCTCGATCAACGAAACATGGCCTTGATGCAACGAGCCAAGCGTTGGAATAAAACCGAGCGTCCCCTTAAGGCCCGCGCTCCACCGGCCCATGGCGCCGGGTGAACGGATGATGACCGGTTCTTTTTTCATACAAAGCCGGTTGCCGGGTTACCTGTTCCCGCCCCCGGATTTCAGGCGGGCGTTGTCTTTGTGCAGTTGCTCAATCTCCCCCAGCAGGAATTCCCTTTCGCGGTTGATGCCGTTGCTCAGCCGCGCCAGTTCATCTTTGGCCGCCAACAACTCCATATAAGTCTCTTCAAGCCGGAAAGACTTACCGGCCAGCTCCTTCATCGTGCGCCGTTCGCGCAGCGCCCTTTCCATCTTTGCTTTCATTTCTTCCACGCTGAACGGCTTGTTGATAAAATCCTTGGCGCCCGCCTCCACCACATCGACATAGGAATATTTCGCCGCATGAGCGGTCATTATTATCACGTCGATATCGGGGTAATCTTTCACGGCAACCTTGAGAAGCTCCATACCGTCCATGTGCGGCATACGAATATCGGCGATGATGATGTCAAAACGGCCCGCCTTAAGTTTTTCCAGGGCTTGAAAACCGTTTTCGGCGGATTCGTTATTAATACCCATATATTTGAGGACGCGGCCAACCATCTGCCGGATAACGTCTTCATCATCGACAATAAGTACTTTTATTGGTTCAGTCATGGTTGTGTTAAAAAATTATCACACATTGAAGAACAAGTACACAAGCCATCACGGCCCTTTCTTGAAAAACTCGGTTTTACGCTCCTCTCCCTTGATCAGCCGCGCGATGTTTTCGCGGTGCGTGACAAGGATGAGAAGCGCCAAGACCACCGTGATCGCCTGTATTTCCATCCGGATGGATGCGCCCAACACAAAATGGGAGAATGCCAATGTTAACGGCAACGAGACCGCCGCACCGATGGAGCCAAGCGAGACATAACTGGTAAAATAGAGAATAACAAAATAAACGGCTATTGCTCCCAGTAGAGGGCCCGGTACCAACGCCAACATCATGCCGGCGGCGGTGGCAACCCCCTTCCCCCCTTTGAAACTGGCGAAAACAGTGAATACATGGCCGATGACTGCGGCCAGACCGCAGGCGATCATCGCATCAACAGCATCAACGCCGGAACTGGCGAGGCCCGCAATCCATTCGGTGGCGGCATATCCCTTGAAAATATCAGCGGCCAAAACCATGAGGTATGGCCGGAGACCGGCGGCCCGGTAAAGATTGGTCGCGCCCGCATTGCCGCTGCCGATGGTGCGGATATCAACGCCCAGCAGGATTTTGCCCGCAATGAGGGCCGATGGTATGGACCCGATCAAATAGCTTATCAGAAGGGCACCGGCTGTCTGCATAGCGGCTAATTACCAGACAACCCGGTTGCGGCCCATTTCTTTGGCCCGGTAGAGTTTTTGGTCGGCGCCGCGCAGTAGAAAATCCGATGATTCGATACCCTCTTCAGTGGCGTCAGCCACACCCATAGACACCGTGACGCGGACCGGCTTTCCATCCCACATGAATGTTTGGTTTTCAATATCCCCCCGCATACGCTCAGCCACCATCCCGGCCAGCTGCCGTGAGGTTTCGGGGAGCAGGATCACGAATTCCTCGCCGCCATAGCGGGCAACGGTATCAACTTTGCGCAGGTGGCTCTTCAGTATTCTCGCCGTATTGGCCAACCCCATGTCGCCGCAGGGATGCCCCAATGCATCGTTGATCTTTTTGAAAAAATCTATGTCGGCCATAATGATGGAAAGAACGCTGTTGTAGCGGCTAAAACGCTCCCACTCGGAATGGAACTGCTCAAAAAAGTG
>JAKAGL010000304.1 GCA_021815535.1 bacterium | reverse complement strand
TGAACCGTGGCGATAACTATCCTTCTTCATAATCATCTCTCTCTCAGAGGTTATAGTTGTTTTCGTGCGATTTTCCATACTCGATCAATTGTATGAGCACTCTTCATGCCATCAACTAACGCTTGTCAATACAATCTGTTGAAATTTCGATGCCGCGAAATGTCTACAATATGGTCAAAATCCAATGTTTTAATTCAGGACACGGTAAACGCGTAAAGCTTTTCCGCAGACGGCGAAAAAACAGGGCATGGTTACTGCAAAATCAGCTACAATTCCAAATCTGTAAACCTGAATCTTTGGAGATCGCTCAATCTATGGAATTCATTACCAGTCTCGTGCCGTTCGTGATGCACATCGACCAGCACCTCAGTATGCTGGCGCAGAACTATGGCACGTGGACCTATGGCATCCTCTTCCTGATCATCTTCGCCGAAACCGGCCTTGTGGTTACGCCGTTCTTGCCCGGCGATTCGCTGCTCTTCGCGCTCGGCGCACTGGCGGCGGGGGGGGCGCTTTCGCACGAAACGCTGTTTGTTTCACTGGCGGTGGCGGCCACGCTGGGTAACATCACCAACTACGCCCTTGGCGGCATTGTCGGCCCCAAGGTATTCAAATGGCACTGGGTGCCGTTTTTGAAAGAAGAATACCTTGAACGGACAAAACTGTTTTATGAAATGCACGGCGCCAAGGCGGTGATACTGGCCCGCTTCATGCCGCTCTTCCGCACCTTCGTGCCGTTCGTCGCCGGCATCGGCGCGATGAACTACCCCAAATTCATCATCTATTCCATCGTCGGCTGTCTGGCCTGGATAAGCCTGCTGCTGTACGGCGGCTATTTCTTCGGCAACATCCCGGCGGTGAAAAGCAATTTCGGATTGGTTGTCATCGGCATCATCATCGTCTCTTTTATCCCCGCCGTGGTGGAATTCATCCGCGGCAGACGTATTCCCAGGGGGGCATAATCGCCTTATTTCCTTTCCGCGCGCCAATGCTATAATCCCCCCCATATGCAAATCGAAGGAAAACCGCGGGTAGGGGTCATCGGCACCGGACGGATGGGGCAATTCCACGTCAACGTGCTGTCTGAAATGCCGGAGGTACAGCTGGCCGCCGTGTCGGACGTAAGCGCCGTTCGGGGACGGGCCGTTGCCGAAAAATACCGCGTCAAGTACTTCGCCGATTACCGCGAAATGTTTTCGCATGTGGACGTGGTCTGCGTGGCGGTGCCCACCCCCCTGCACTACGAAGTTGGCATGGCGGTGCTCGGCGCGGGCAAGCACGCCATCATCGAAAAGCCGGTCACCAACAATTACCAACACGCCAAGGAGCTGTTCGATCTGGCCGCCGCAAAAGGGGTGGTTCTGCATGTGGGGCACATAGAGCGATTCAACGGCGCGGTGCAGGAACTGCACAAGCTCGCGCCGGAGCCTTTGCTTATTCAGTGCAGCCGGATGGGGCCGTTCGATCCCCGGGTGAAAGACGACAGCGTGGTGCTGGACCTCATGATCCACGATATCGACATCGTACTGGGCCTGGTCAAATCCGAGCCGGTGCAGATACACGTCATCGGCACCAAGGTTTTTTCCCAGATGGAAGATGCGGTGGACGTGCAGGTGAAATTCGCCAACGGCACCCTGGCCACCTTCACCGCCAGCCGGGTGACGCAGTTTAAAACACGCATGATGAACATTTCTTGCAAAGAGCACTTCGTCAGCCTCAATTTCGCCGACCAGGAGATCCATGTCCACCGCCTTGCCCGCGCCGCCACCGAGGTGAACCGGCAGGAGCTGAGATACAAGGAAGAGTTGACCTCCGAAAGGATTTTCGTCCACCGCGACAATCCCCTCCGCCTGGAACTGCGCCACCTCATCGGGTGCGCAAAAGGCGAAGCCGACCGCAAAGTAAGCGTGGATAACGAACTCCGCTCGCTCAGGATGGCGTTGCAGATACTCGATCTTTGCCGCGGCGGGCAATAATGGCCCCCCTCGGCCTTGTCGCCGGCAGCGGTTCGCTTCCCCGCATCGTCTGTGAAACCGCCCGCAAAAGGGGCCGCGCCGTTGTCGCCGTCGCATTCCAGCAGGAATCGGCCGACGCCCTCGAGGGCATGGCGGAAGTTCACCTCTGCGGGCTGGGACAAGCCGATAAGGTCATCAATGTTTTCAAGAACGCCGGCGCCGCCGAAGTGGTGCTCATCGGGAAAATCGAGAAGGTTTCCGTTTTCCAAAACCTGAAATTCGATCTCCGCGCCGTGAAGATGATGGGCCGTCTCCTGCAAAAAGACGACCGCTCCATCATGACCGCCATCATCGAAGAGTTGGAAGGGGAGGGGATAACCGTGGCCAAACAGACCGACTGGCTGCCGGCGCTCATCCCGCAACAAGGGGTGCTGGGAAAAATCGCCCCCTCCGGTACGATGGCCGAAGAGTTTACCCGGGCCGCGGCGCTCTGCCGCGATCTGGCAGGAAAGGAGATCGGCCAAACCATCATCGTCAAGGACGGCGTGGTGCTTGCCGTGGAAGCGGTGGAGGGAACCGACGCGGCGATCCGGCGCGGCTGCGAGCTGGGGGGGAAGGGGGCACTGATGGTCAAATCCAGCCGCCCCGATCAGGACCTCCGGTATGACATCCCCTCGGTGGGAATGCGCACCGTGCAACTGCTGGCGGAATATGGCGCGGCCGCGCTTGCCGTGGAGGCGGGGGCGTGGTGATTGTCGATCTCCCCGCCGTCGCCGCGTATTGCGACAAACACAACATTGTGCTGGCCGCAGTGTAGGGAGGCCGCTAGATGAATTCAGAACAAATTCAATCCGGCGCCGAGTGG
>JAKAGL010000303.1 GCA_021815535.1 bacterium | reverse complement strand
AGCGGCGGTTTCTTTTTAAAATAGAAAAAGGCTCCGGTTCATGCCGGAGCCTTTTTTTGTTGCCCGTGAACTTATATTAAACGGCCAATATCGCGTTCTTCAGTTTCTCGCGCACTTCCGCCGCGTACGGCTTGAGCGCGTCGATGCCGATTTTTCCCATCGACGCCAGCGGATCGATGGCCGCAACGTGAACCGCGCCGTCATCCCCTTCGTATACGATGACATTGCACGGCATCATCAGGCCGATCTCGGTTTCGGTGGCAAGCGCTCTCTCGGCAAACTTCGGATTGCACGCGCCGAGGATCTTGTAGCGTTTCATTTCCTTCCCGATTTTTTCCTTGAGGGTTCTTTTGACGTCGATCTCGGTGAGGACGCCAAACCCCTGCTCTTTCAGCGTTTCGCGTATACGCTTTTCCGCATCGTCAAATTTCAGGGTAAGAGCGCGTGAAAGGCCGTAGCCGGTTTCCTTCATAACACCTCCTGTATTAATGGGTTGTGCTTTTTATAGAGCCGTTCCCGGCTGTTTCGGTTCTTTTATTATAGCTTGGCTGGCGATAAATGCCGGGCGGGAGCACAGATGCGATATAATGATTAATGAAGAAGAAACTGGGGGCGTACCGGTTTCGACGGGAATACGGCGATCGCACAGGGCATGTCGAGGGTTACGTCCTCGTAAAAACGTTAAGCGATTACAACCGCCAATAATTTCGATTACGCTCTCGCGGCTTAATAACCCGTGAGCATCCGATGCGGGGCTCTCCGGAAGCGCCGCAAAGGATGTTATACAATTCCGGATGGTTTCTGCCAGGTCAACGGGGGCAGGGATGAGATGAACCCGCGAAGCGGGGAACGTTGATGGCGGACAGTCGAGCCGGTCTTCGGGCGCGCTGTTTGCGACAATAAATCGAAGACTACACATGTAGTCCTGACGTTCAATGGTTTTCGGACAGGGGTTCAACTCCCCTCGCCTCCACCAAAATAAAAAGGCTCTCCCGCAAAGGGATGGCCTTTTTTATTTTGTGCGGTGACGGATCAAGCGGGTTGAAGGATGTTTCCGCGCGCGGCCAATTCGGTATAAACTAATGCCAACAATACGCGGTCGGCTGTCTTTTCACTAAAGGGTCGTTCATGGCGGCAAAGAAAAAAAATGAAGGTAAAAGAATCGCAGAGGCCATTTCCGCGACCACGCCCGATACCGAACTCAAATCACCACTGCAAAAAGGCGCCGGCTTTCACGGCGCCGTAGGCATCATCGCCATAGCCGGGTGAAGGGACAGAAAGCGGCAATGGCAAAGAAAACCAAGAGCGGGACCGCCGAAGCCGCCGGAAAGGCGGTTAAGCAAAAAACACCGCCCGGTAACGCCAAAAAGAAATTGCATCAGACGCAAGCGAAATTGGAAGCCGCCGGCAATAAATATTTCGAGCTGTATGACCTCGCGCCAGCCGGCTATTTCACGATCGGCATGAATGGCGTGATACAGGAAACGAATCTCACGGCGGCCAAAATGACCGGCATGGAAAAGAAGAATCTGATCAAGAAGAAGTTCGCCCAATTGATCGCCAGCGAGGACCAGGAAATCTACCGCCTGTCGGGCACACAGCTCCTTGAAACGGGCAAGCCCCAAACGTGCGAGATACGATTGCTATGTTCGGACGGCGCCAAGGTATGGACGCGGTGCGCAAGTTTTCCCATAACCGGCGCGGCGGGCAATATCGCGCAGATCCGCGTTGTCGTGATGGATATCTCCGAATTGAAACTGGAACGGCAACGGTCCCGCCTGTTTCAGAGAATGTTGCTGGAGTTTCAGGAAAAAGAGCGCGCCCGGATCGCCGCGGAGCTTCACGACAGCCTTTCCCAGAACATGCTGGTGATAAGCAATGAGATCAAACTGGCCCAGCGGTACCTGCCTGCCGGACACCCGCTGGGGGAAAAATTGGCCGCCTCCTCCGCGTTGGCCCTGCGGACCATGGATGAGATATTGGAGATCGCCCACGATCTGCGCCCATCCCATCTTGACCAATTGGGGCTGGAGAAGGCGGTACACTCGCTAACGCAACGGTTGGTCGGGTCCCTGCCGATAAACATCCATGTCGAAATACATTTGAACGGCTGGAAAATACCGCCGGACATCGAGATAAACGTTTTCCGGATCATCCAGGAAGCCTTGAACAACATCATCAAACATTCGGGGGCCAAGAACGCTTTTATCGATCTGGGCGTGTCGGACAATTCCCTGGTACTCACCATAACCGATGACGGAATGGGGTTTGATGTTGAGAAGTCGCTGGGAACCGGGTTCGGCCTGTTGGGCATGATGGAACGGGCGAAATCGCTGAATGGCGATTGTACGATCAAGTCCGGCGGCGCCGATCAAACGGTCTTTTCCTGCGTCATTCCCCTCACTCCGGTGAATAACGGCGGCCCGCCATGGTAGACAGAAGAAAATACATCCGGGTCTTTATTGCGGACGACCACCATGTGTTCAGGCTGGGGCTGGCCCAGCTCATCGCAGGTTTCAGGAACTTCAAGGTTGCGGGAGAAGCCGCCGACGGCAAGGCCGCGCTGAAGGGGATAAAACAATGCGAGCCGGATATAGCGGTGCTGGATATTTCAATGCCGGGGCTTAACGGGCTGGAAGTATGCCGGGCCATTCAAAAAGCAAATTTGAGAACCGCGGTCATCATTCTTTCCATGCACAAGGACATCAACTATCTCGGTGAAGCGCTCGAGGCGGGGGCAAAAGGATACATCCTGAAAAGCGCCGCGATGGACGATCTTGCCGCCGCCTTCAAGGCGGTGGCCGATGGCAAACCCTACATCACCA
>JAKAGL010000050.1 GCA_021815535.1 bacterium | reverse complement strand
GGTGATTCAGGATCTCGCCGCAGGATCCCTATATTTCGCCCAAATTGGTGCAACAGCTTCGGCTGAAAACCGGTATGCATATCACCGGCAGCGGCAAGGCGCTAAAAAACCAGCCGAACATCTCCATCGAAAAAGTTGACCTGATCGACGGAAGGGATCCCCAGGATGCGGCGGGGCGCATCCCCTTTGCGCGGCTCACCGCCATCGACCCGATCGATCAATTCCGGCTGGAAACCGGCCAGCAGCCGATGGACACCCGCATCATCGACATGTTCATCCCCGTCGGCAAAGGACAACGGATGCTGATCGTGGCCCCCCCAAAAAGCGGAAAAACCACCATCATCGAAAATATCAGCAAAGGGATTAAGACAAATAACCCCGACGCGCATCTGATCATTTTCCTCATTGATGAACGCCCGGAAGAGAGCACCCACTTCCGCCGCGCCGTAGGGGGCGAAGTGGTGGCCACCGATTTCGACCAGCCCCAAAAAGAACATATCCGCGCGTCGTACATGGTCTTTGAACGGGCCAAAAGCCTTGTTGAAGCGGGACGCGATGTGGTGCTTATGATCGACTCGCTCACCCGTATGGGACGCGCCTTCAACCGCGATTTCGACAGCCGCGGCAAAACGATGTCCGGCGGCCTTTCAGCCGGCGCGCTGGAATTCCCGCGCAAATTCTACGGCTCCGCCCGTAATATCGAGCATGGCGGAAGCCTCACCATTATCGCCAGCATCCTCATAGATACCGGAAGCCGGATGGATGAGCTGATATTCCAGGAATTCAAGGGAACCGGCAACAGCGAAATTGTGCTGGACCGCAACTTGGCCGACCAGCGGATTTTTCCCGCCATCGACTTTCAGAAATCCGGCACCCGCAAAGAAGAAAAATTGCTGTCGCCCGAAGTGTTACGCAAATCCGCTATGCTGCGGCGCGCCCTGCTGGACGACCGCCGCGGCGAAAAATACCGGATGTTCCTCGAAAAATTCGGCCAGGCCAAGAGCAACCTGGAATTCCTCAAGACCATTCCCGATCCGCAAGCCCCCGGCAAATCGGGCCGGTAAACGCGCTTCGCGGCTCCCCATGCAACGGGGAACACTATAGCGGAAGGAAGCCTTTCCCAGCCGAGGCCATTGCGCGGCGGAAAGAGGGTAAAGAAAAGATCAGGTGTGCGCCGGCGATGTTACACAACCTATGTGTAGGTGGCAGGCGCACAGGTGGCCGCCGCCCAGCTCAAGCAGCTGTGGTATTTCTTTATCGCAAGGCTCGAATCTTCTGTGGCAACGCGGGTGGAAAGGGCATCCGGGCGGCATATCGTGCAACGGCGGCACAATCCCTTTTATCTCATGCAGCCGAACCTGTTTGTCCCCCTCATCCTGAATGGCGGGGATCGATTCCATCAGACCAATCGTGTATGGATGTTTCGGGTTGGAAAAAATCTGCGATACGGTGCACGTCTCAACAATTTTCCCGGCATACATCACCGCGATCCGCTGGGCGTAATTCGCCACTACGCCGAGGTCGTGCGTGATAAGGATGATGGAGGCGTCAAACTTCCGCTTCAGCTCGTCCATCAGATCGAGAATCTGCGCCTGAATGGTAACATCCAATGCGGTTGTCGGCTCGTCGGCGATAAGAATGGCTGGTTTGCAGCCGAGCGCCATCGCAATCATGGCGCGTTGCCGCATCCCGCCGCTCAGCTGGTGCGGATAATTGTCCACCCGCTTTTCCGGTTCGGGTATCCCCACCTGGCGCAACATGTCTATCGCCTTGGTGCGCGCCTCGGCCTTTGTCGCTTTTTGGTGGATGCGGAACACCTCGCCTATCTGGTCGCCGATGGTGAAAACGGGGTTGAGGGCGGTCATCGGTTCCTGAAAGACCATCGCTATGCGGTTGCCCCGTATGCCACGCAGCTCTTTTTCGCTCAGCGTGAGGATGTCCGTGCCGTCAAACAATATCCGGCCCGATGAAACCTCGCCAGGCGGGCTTTGGATAAGCCGCAGAATGGAAAGGGCCGTCACCGTCTTGCCGCAACCGCTCTCCCCCACGATGCCAAGCGTTTCGTTAGGATAGAGATCGAACGATACCCCATCGACCGCCTTGCCCACCCCATCCTCGGTGCGGAACTGGATCGTCAGATCTTGAACCGAAAGCAACGGCTCTTGCGGCATTACATCAACTCCTTAACATGGCGGACCACCGTGGCCCCCAACGTGTTCAGATTATAACCCCCTTCGAGCAACGATACGATTTTTCCGCCACATACCTCGTCGGCGGCATTGACCAGCATCTTCGTCATCGCCGCGTAACCTTCATCGGTGACTTTCATGCCGCCGAGCGGATCCCCTTCGTGCGCGTCAAACCCGGCGGAGATGAGGATAAGATCGGGCTGGAACTTTTTTATCTGCGGAATGAGGGAGTGTTCAAAAAGTGGAAGATAGGTGCTGTCGCCGGAATATGACGGTAGCGGATAATTAAGGGTGTAGCCGCTCCCCTCCTCCTTGCCGACCTCGTGGTCGTGGCCGCTGCCGGGATAGATGCCCCAATGGTGGATGGAGATGAACAAAACCGACGGGTCGCGCTCGAACGAGTGCTGTGTGCCGTTACCGTGATGAACGTCCCAATCGACGATGGCGATCTTTTTTGCGCCTAGCAATTGCGCATGGCGCGCCGCAATGGCGATGTTGTTGAAAAGGCAAAACCCCATGCCCGTGGCCCGTTCGGCGTGGTGCCCCGGGGGGCGGACGGCGCAGAAGGCGTGTTTGGTCTTGCCCGCCAGAACTGCCTCTACCGCGTTACAGGCCGCTCCGGCGGCGCGGAGGGCGGCGGCATAGCTTTTCGGGCAGATGGGGGTGTCAATGTCCAGCGCATCGGCCCCGCGCGCGCAGGCGCTTTCCACGCTTTTTATATAATCGCGGTCGTGAATGACGGCTATCTGGTCTATGGTGGCATCCGTAGGCTCTATCCACTTTTCGCGCGGAATCAGCTTTTCGATCTCGCGGTTGATGACGCGCAAACGGTCCGGGTTCTCAGGGTGGTTCCCCGTATCGTGTTCGAGGAATAGCGGCGAAAAATAATACCAAACCCCCATAGTGGGATTATAGGTATCCCCCGCCCCTTTGCCAACATTTTGGTTTATGATCGTGTTGATGAGCCGAAGCGAGGAAAAACTTGGAGAAGCATTTAAACATATTGACTATGAAATCGATATGCTTGATTCAACATTCAGATTATTAACAGTGGGGGAAGAAACATTAGGATATAAGCTAAATTGTATCGTGCTGGAATCTTTTTTAATCCATGTTCGCAGCCTAACTGAGTTTCTTTATAATGAAAGCTCTCAAAAACCGGATGATGTGCTTGCTTTGCATTATTTCAAGTTGAAAGAAGACTGGTCATCCAAATTTGGGGAAAAACCAGAAATCTTAAATGAGGCACAGCAACGTGCACATAAATTACTTGCCCATATAAGTTATAAACGGGATGATTTAAATACTGGTTGGAATTATTTGGAAATGTACAAGACTCTTAAAGAAAAAATTGATTTATTTCAAAATACCTATTCAAAACCCAAAGAGTAGCACGCACCAGCTTAGTTAAGGTTTGATCCTGCCGGGAGCTTCGTGCCAGTCGGCGGCAAGAGTGCCGCCGCTACCGGAAAAAAGATCACGTTTTGAAAATACGTCTGGATCCCGCATCAAGTGCGGGATGACATGAAAAAGGATCAGTTCATTGACCAGAGGTAATAGACGCCGGGTTTGTGAAAGGCGACTTCGTTCAACAGCCAGTCGAATTTGCCCGCCATTTTTTCGCTCATGAGGTCTTTCAGCCATAGCATTTTTTCTTCGTGGCGTACCAAGGCCGGTTCGCCGCTGATGCCGGCAAGTTGCGCGGTGAGCTTCACTGCCTCTTCCATGCCGCCCAATTCATCCACGAGACCGTTGTTCTTCGCCTGATTGCCGGTATACACCCGGCCATCTGCCAGTTCGCGCACCTTTGCTTCGGGCATGTTGCGCCCCTTGGCGACGGCGGTCACGAATTGACCGTACACATCATCGATCATATCCTGCACTACCTTTTTCTCGCGGTCGGTCATCGGGCGGAAGGCTGAGCCGGTGTCCTTGAACTCGCCGCTTTTCACCACCATCGGCTGCACACCGATCTTTCCCATCAGCTCCTGCACGTTCATCAGATTCATGATGACGCCGATGGAACCGGTGAGCGTGCCGGGGTTGCAGATGATCTTGTCGGCCGCCACGGCGATGTAATAGCCACCGGACGCGCCGAGGGTGGCCATGCTGGCGACCACTTTTTTCTTCTGCCGCGCCGCGAGTATGGCATCGTGAATTTCCTGCGAAGGGGCGACGGCCCCGCCGGGAGAATCGATGCGGATGATGATCGCCTTGATGGAATTGTCCTTGGCGTATTCCTTGATCTGTTTCACGGTCTCATCGGAGGTCATAATGGCGCCGAATACTTCGACAACGCCGATTTTATCCTTGCCGATGGAGGCGATTTTTTCACCGCCGCTGCCGAAAGGAAGGAAAGAAATGAGGATTATGAAGCCCACGGAAAGGGCAATTAAAAGAATAAACCCGGCCAGCAGCCCCTTTTTATTAGAGCCAGTGACCGGGTTTTCCATTATTCAGTTCGGTTATTCTTCGTCCGGGAAGTCTACGATTTCGTACTCGCCTTCGCCGGTTTCTCCGGTGGAGTATGCCTTCATGGAGAGGCCGATCTTCTTGGCTTCGAGATCCACCTTGATGATCTTGGCGTCAACATCCTGGCCGATCTTCAACTCCTTGCGGGCGTTGGCGGGGGCGCGTTTATCGCCGATCTGCGAAATGTGGATAAGCCCTTCGATGCCCGGCTCGATCTCGGCGAACGCGCCGAAATTGGTCACCTTCACGATTTTGGCTTTCACATCCTGCCCCATGGTGTACTTCGATGCGACGGTCTCCCACGGATCCGGCTCAAGCTGCTTGAGGCCGAGCGAAATGCGCTCGTTCTCTTTGTCGATCTTGAGAACCCGGCACTTCACCTGATCCTTCTTCTTGAGAAGCTCTGAGGGGTGCTTCACTTTCTGCGTCCAGCTCATATCGGAGATGTGGATCAGGCCGTCCACGCCGTCTTCCAGCTCCACAAAGGCGCCGAAATCAGTGAGGTTGCGCACGGTGCCTTCAACGGTGGTGCCGATGGGGTACCGTTCTTCGATCTTCTCCCAAGGGTTCTGGATGATCTGCTTCATGCCGAGCGAGATGCGCTTTTTCTCTTTGTCGATATTCAGCACTTCCGCTTCGACTTCGTCGCCGACGGTCACGATGCGGCTTGGATGCCGGACGTGCTTGCTCCAAGTCATTTCGGAGATGTGCACCAAGCCCTCAACGCCGTTTTCCAGCTCGAGGAACGCGCCGTAATCGGTCACGCTGACGACTTTGCCCTTCACGCGCTTGCCGATGGGGTACTTCTCTTCAACATTCACCCACGGATCGGGGGTGTGCTGTTTGAGGCCCAGCGAAACGCGCTCGGTTTCCTTGTCAAACTTCAGCACGATCACGTTGGCGGTATCGCCTACCTTCAGCAGTTCGCTGGGGTGGTTGATGCGGCCCCAGCTCATATCGGTAATGTGCAACAGGCCGTCCACGCCGCCGAGATCGATGAACGCGCCGTAGTCGGTGATGTTCTTCACCACGCCTTCAACGCACTTGCCCTCTTCCAGCTGGGACAGGGTGGAATCTTTGGTGACTTTGCGCTCTTCTTCGATGAGCACGCGGCGGGAAAGCACAATGTTGCCGCGCTTGCTATTCATCTTGATGATGCGGAATTCGTATTCGCGGCCCAAAAGAACATCGAGGTTCTTCGGCGGGCGGATGTCGATCTGCGATCCCGGCAGGAACGCCTTAATGCCGATATCGACCGCGAGCCCCCCCTTGATCTTGCCGACAATGACGCCCTTGACGATTTCGTTGGCCTCGTATTTCTTGTGGATGATTTCCCAGCAGCGTTGGCGCTGGGCCTTTTCGCGCGAGAAGACCATGACGCCGTCGTCATTCTCGGTCTCTTCGATGTAGACTTCGATCTCGCTGCCGATCTTGATATCTTTGGTGAATCCGCCGAATTCGTCGATCGGGATTATCCCTTCCGACTTGAACCCAACGTCCACGACAACCGAATCCGGGGTGATGGCCACCACCACACCGGTGATAACCTCTCCGGCCTTGAAATTGCGAATACTATCGTCATAAATAGCCGCAAGCTCCGCGGACGTGTATTCTTTTTCCTCGAAACTTACCCCGGCTGCGGGACGGGAACCGACAATGTTAGTCATTACGTTTACAATCCTCCTGTTATTAAATATTTGCGGCGCCTGCCGCATTAAGCCAGAAATTGTAAGATTTTATGCAACGTCTCGTCAAGGTTTAAATGGGAATTATCTATTTCAACCGCACCAATCGGAACCACCAGCGGAGAAATGGAACGGCTGGAATCCTTGGAATCACGCTCAACTATTTGTTTTGCAATATCTTGCACCTTATCAGCGGCCTGCCCCGTTTGCAACGCCCGCCGTTTACCCCGCTCGGCGGGATTGGCGCTGAGAAAAAACTTATGATCGGCATTTGGAAAAACGACGCTTCCGGTGTCGCGCCCTTCCACAATGACCGTTTTGTGTTTTTTTGCGATATTGCGCTGCTGGGCTACCATTTTTTCCCGCACACAGGGGTGGGCAGAAACAGTAGAGACGTTGGCATCGACTTCAGGGGTGCGGATAGCGGCGGTGATATCACGTCCGTTGACAAATACTTTTTGGCCGTTCGTGGATTCCTGAAAATCGATAACGATCGTGCGGGCGATGGTATCCAGCTTTGCCGCATCGCCGATATTCACCCCGCTCTCAAGCGCCACCAACGTCACCGAGCGGTACATCGCGCCGGTATCGAGGTAGACGCCCCCAAGTTTCTTCGCCAGGGCTCGCGCGGTTGTGCTTTTGCCGCTTCCCGCCGGCCCGTCAAGCGTGATGATCATACATTTTGGCTTTCATAAACTAAATTGCTACAGATTGATTTGGTATTGAACCCTCTTTACTTTTATAAGCTTTTGCAGCTCACTATGAGTCAAAATAATGTAATTACATTTTTTTTCATTTATTGAAACCAAACATATTTTAAAAACACCTTCATAGCTTTGAAGAAGTTGATCTTCATTTTGCGTCATTCCAAAAAAGAATCCTTCAGGAAAATTGGGCAGATATTTTGCCGTTACTTTAACTTCAAAAAACACAACATCATCCAATATTTTTATTTCATTGAAAGAGTTAACTTTGATTTGTATCAAATCAAAGGAGCGGATGTATCTCGCTGGAAAATCAAATTTTTTGAGAAGTTCTTTTTTTTCAATCGTTGTGGGCTTATAAAGCCCGTTCAGCTCTCCTAATAAATAAGCAAATCCCTTTTTTTCGCTACGGAGATTCTGCTGATTATCCGGTATCGCCAAAATAGATGCCTCCCTAATGAAAAGATCATAAGGGCTGGCAATCTACCGATCAAGATCAATGTGATGGAGAGTAAATGCTTCTTTAATGGCAGCAATTGTGAAAATCAGACAAGGCCTTCGAGCTTATTTTTATTTTTATGCTTTCAGCCTACCCCGGAACTCATTGGCCCGCTGGAACATCCTCATTAGCGCTTCGCGGTCGCCCGATTGGATGGCGCTTTCGATGGCGGCGAGGTTTTCCCTGACGGCGGCGGACATCTTCAGCATTTCAGATTTGTTTGCCAATGCGATATCGGCCCACATATCGGGAGGGGAGCTTGCGATTCGGGTGGTATCTTTAAAACCACCGGCGGCGAAATCCAGTAATTTCTCCCCTTCATCCAATTGGCTCACCGTACTCACCAGCGCATAGGCCACCAAGTGCGGCAGGTGGCTCACGGCCCCCATAACGGTATCATGCCGTGCGGGGTCCATGTGTACGGTCCTCATTCCGGGCGTGCGCAAAAAAGCGGTCAATTTTTCCAATGGCTCAACGGGAGTGTGGGGGGTGGGGGTGATAATGCAAACATGATTATCAAAAAGTGTTTCAAAAGACGATACGGCCCCCGATTTTTCGGTTCCCGCTACGGGATGCGATCCGATAAACACAAAATGTCCGGCGGCTATTCTTTCCCCTTGCTCCACGATATCCTTCTTTGTTGAACCGCCGTCGGTGACCAACGCCCCCTTCTTTATGTGAGGAGCTATCGCTTCAAGTGTGGGTATTATGGAAAGGACCGGGGAACAGAGCACGATAAAATCGGCTTCCTTTGCCGCCTCAGAGGCCGAAAGAGCTGCGTCGATGATTCCCAAGTCGAGAGCGGCTTTTAGGTTTGTTTGGGTACGGCCAACTCCGACCACGCGTTTTGCCAACCCCCGATTCTTTAATACACGGGCAATTGAGCCACCAATAAGCCCCACGCCAAAGATAGCGGCGTTATTAAACAATGGTTTTTCAATCATATTACAATTTTTCGCGGTAACACAACTTTACCTGCTTATCACATTAAAAATCAACCATTTTTAAAATGAAACTTTTAAAAGAAAGAGAATTTGATATTTTACAATAAAGCCATAAAAAACAAAACGATAGAATACCACATCAGATTATGCAAAAATCTATAAGCTTGGTTAATTATTATAATGCATCATGTAAGTGATTGTTTATGAATGACTCCATGTCTTGGCAACTTTCATGCTATATGGAGAAACAGCACCACATTTCATTGACTTAATGTTAAGTTGGTGTTATCATTTGCTCTACAATATCTTACGTGTCAATTCACGATTCCAGAGAGGTGGCAACAGTTGGAAGAAAAAGAGTTTTCTGAATTGAAAAGAGGCGCTCGTGTTGTTTACCCCGCGCATGGCGTTGGGATAATCGAAAAGATCGAAAAAATAAAAACAAACGGTGCGGCAGTTCAGTTTTATACGATCAGAATTGACGAATCAGGCATGACGATCCGCGTGCCTTCCTCGCGTGCCCAACAGGTCGGCATTCGCAACGTGATGTCCGAAGGGGAAGTGCGCAAAGTTCTTAAGCTTTTGCGTGAAAAAGGAAAAGTGGCCAACGGCGTAAACTGGCACAAGCGGCAGAAAAGTTACATCGACCGCATTAAATCCGGTTCGGTTCTGGAACTGGCGGAGATATTGCGAGAACTCACCCTCATCCAGGCAAAGAAGGAGCTTTCCTTCGGCGAGCAGCGGATGTATGACAATGTCCGGCAACTTATGGTGATGGAAATTGCGGAAGCCAAAGGGATCGAGAAAGACGCGGCCGCTAAATTGCTCGACAAGGCGTTCACTGCCTGACGAAATCGGCGGGTAAAGCATTCAAATGCTGATGTTCCGCCTGCTCTTCATACTGATAGGCGCCGTCCTGGGCGGCTTTATAGGCCACTTGGGGGCCAGCGGCGTCTACTACACGCTTCGGATTCTCTCCATCGCCGAGGGGGCGGTTTTTGGCACAATAATCGCCGGCCTCGCGGTGACCGCGGAAATGAAACTCCGCACATTGAAACTCCGGTCCATCGCCGGGGCGGCGTTTGGCATATTTACGGCGCTTATCCTGGCCAATCTTCTGACCTACTCGTTAACAGGCCTTTCCCTTACCCCTTCCACGGGAAACCGCGTTTTGCTGCTTATGGTGAATCTCACCGCCGCGTTCATCGGCGCCTCCATCGGCCTTCGCATCATTGAGGAGGTCGACCTTACCATCATTGGCAAAATCATCAGGGGAAAATCGGATTTCGGCCTTCTGCCGAAAGTATTGGATACCAGCGTACTTATTGACGGCAGGATCGCCGATGTGGCGGAAACCGGCTTTATGGATGGCACCATCGTGGTTCCCGCTTTCGTGCTGGCCGAATTGCACCAGATCGCCGACTCGGAAGACGAACTTAAAAAAACCCGGGGCCGCCGCGGCATTGAAGTGGTTCACCGCCTCCAGCAGAATGCCCGGTTCGACGTGCGGATAGTGAACGAGGATTTCCCCCGCATCAAAGAGGTGGATCACAAGCTGATAGAGCTGTGCAAAAAGATCGACGGCAAGATCGTCACCAACGATTTCAATCTTAACAAACTCGCCGAACTGCACGGCGTCGGCGTGGTGAATCTTAATATGCTCGCGACCTCCACCCGGCCGTTGCTGCTGCCGGGTGAAGAACTCCCCTCCATGCTGGTGGTGAAAGAAGGCAAAGAACCGGGCCAGGGGCTTGCCTATCTGGAAGACGGTACCATGGTGGTTGTGGATAACGCCCGCAAACGGATCGGCCACAAAGTGAACGCCCAGGTAACTTCCGTTCTGCAAACCCCCACCGGGAGAATGATTTTCGCGAAATTCCTTTCAGAACCCGGAGTGGCGGGCGCCACTGAAAGGGAATGAGCCCGCCATGGGCCTTCCCCCTGTCACCGCGGTAATCCCCGCCGCCGGGTCCGGCAGCCGGATGGCCGCCGCAGTTCCCAAACAGTTCTTGGAACTTAATGGGCATTCCATACTTGACTGGACGCTTACCGCCATTTCCCATACCGAGGAAATAACTTCCATCATCCTGGTAACCCCCCCGGAAGATGTGGAGCGCATGACCGGGAAATATGTGAAAAACCCCCGATGGCCGAAGATATCCCTCGTCATCGCCGGGGGCGCAACACGCGCTATTTCGGTTTCTAACGGGGTGCGGGCCGCCAATACCGGTTGGGTTTTGGCGCATGATGCGGCGCGGCCATTTGTAACGCCCGCTCTGGTGCGCCGGACGATCGAAGCGGCGTTGCAGCATGGCGCCGCCACCGCCGCGCTGCCGGTGCATGACACGTTAAAAATGCGCGACGGCGATTTTTTGGGACAATCGCTCGACCGCGCCACGGCGCTGAGCATTCAAACCCCACAAGTTTTCCGTGTGGCGGATATCATCACCGCGCATGAGCGGCTAAAGGGAGAGGGAAAAGAATGGACCGACGAAACCTCTTTATTGCAGCAGGCCGGGATAAGGGTAGCATGGGTGCCGGGTGAATCCGCGAATATGAAGATCACCACGCAGGACGATTTCCGGCTGGCGCAGATAATCGCGGAGCGGAGCCCTTTTGTGAAGAGCCCCGCCCGCATATAGAAATGCCCCCTTGTTTAGGACGCGCCGTTACGCGCCCCGCCTTCGCGGGGCGCGGTCTGCGTTTGTCTAATCAGCCCAGGAGCTGCAACACGCTCTGGGGCACCATGTTCGCTTGCGCCAAAATCGAAGTCGAAGCCTGCACCAGAATCTGGTTCTTGGTGAAGGACGAGATCTCCGTCGCGTAGTCGGTGTCGCGGATCTGCGATTCCGCTGCGGTCAGGTTTTCGGCCGATACCGACAGGTTGGCCAAGGTGTGCACCAAGCGGTTCTGCACGGCGCCGAGGCGGCCGCGGCCGTCGGTCACCTTGGATATCGCGCTGTCGATGTTGGACAACGATGCCAAAGCGGATGCCGCTGTGAGCACGTTGGTATTCTGGATCGCCAGGCCCGTGGTGGTGATGGCGGTCAGATCGACAGCGGTGTTCAGATTGATCCGGTCATTCGTTGTCGCACGGATGCCGACTTGAATAACCACTGAACTTGCCGAGCTGGAGCTGAGCGACCCATCGATCAGCTTTTGACCGTTGAATTCCGTCACCGCCGAGATGCGGTCGATTTCCGATTTGAGCGCCTGGAACTCGCGGTCAACCGTCTGCCGTTCGGTGGAGCCGACGGTGCCGGTAGCGGCCTGCGACGCCAGTTCGCGCATACGGACGAGAATTG
>JAKAGL010000049.1 GCA_021815535.1 bacterium | reverse complement strand
CCATGAACGGTTTTCAGGGAGCGCTGATGGCCCCCACCGAGATCCTGGCCGAGCAGCACTTCAGCAACCTCGCAAAAATGAAAAACATTTTCCCGTTACGCATGGAACTGCTTACCAGCGGCGCCAGGAAAAAAGACGACATCCGCGCCCGCGCCGCGGAAGGGGGCATCGATCTGCTGATCGGCACCCATGCGCTCATCCAGCAAAGCGTGGCATTCAAAAATCTCGGCGTGGCGGTGATAGACGAACAGCACCGCTTTGGGGTCATGCAACGCGCCGAGCTGATGAAAAAAGGGGAGCGGCCCAATACCCTCATCATGACCGCCACGCCCATCCCCCGCACGCTGGCCATGACGCTGTATGGCGACCTTGACGTGAGCACCATCCGCACCATGCCCAAGGGTCGGCAAACGGTGGAAACAAAGGTTGTCCGCCCGGCGGAGAAAGCCAAAGCCCACCTGCTCATCAACAACGAAGTGAAAAAAGGGCGCCAAGCCTACATCATCTATCCTTTGGTGGAAGAAAGCGAAAAGAGCGAGTTGAAGGCCGCCACCGTCATGTGGAAGGTTTTTCAGGATGAGGTTTTCCCGCACCTGCGGGTGGGGCTGGTGCACGGGCGGATGAAACAGGAAGAAAAAAACGAGGTGATGCACCGCTTCATGCGGCGTGAGGTGGATGTCCTCGTTTCCACCACGGTTATCGAGGTCGGTATCGACCAGCCGAACGCCACCGTGATGATGATAGAACATGCCGAGCGGTTCGGCCTGGCGCAGCTTCATCAGCTGCGGGGACGGGTAGGGCGCGGGGCCGACAAAAGCAGCTGCCTCCTTGCCATCGAATATCCGTTGAGCGCGGTGGCGAAAGAGCGGCTGAAAGTGATGACGGAGACCGGCGACGGTTTTGTGATCGCCGAGAAGGATATGGAATTGCGCGGCACCGGCGACCTGCTGGGCACCCGCCAGTCCGGCCTGCCGTCACTCAGGATGGCAAACCTCGTGCGCGACTTCGAAATCCTGAAATTCGCCCGCAACGAAGCGTTCGAGCTGGTACGGAACGACCCCGAACTGCAAAAACCCGAACATCGCGGCCTGAGGGCCGAAATGCAGCGCGACTGGCGCGAACGCTTTCAGCTTGTCGACGTGGGCTGACCCGCCCGTACCAAACGCTACTTGGCGGATCCCGCCTGCGGCAGCTTCTCCAGCGTCTTGCCCACGGCATCGGCAAAGAACGCGGGACTCAGGTCATGCTCCTCAACCGAGTCATGCCAAAGGGTTACACCGCTCCGCCTATCGATGATGTAAATCTCCGCATTCGACTGGGTGCGCACTTCCCCCTCTATCTTGCCGCTACCGCCGGAGGTGGCGGCTACGATGCTCAGGAGGGCGGTGCTTACCGCCGCCGCGCGCGCGCCGCCGCTTGGCACATGTCCTTCACAAACAATGGCCAAAACCGCACCGCCGTCCGGCGCCGCATCCAGGTAGGATTGATCGATGGAAGGCAGTTCTTTATCTCCCGGTTCGCCCATCGAGCCAAGTTTGGCGCGAAGGCTTGAGAAAAGGGGGGCAATGTGGGGCCGAGCGGCATCGGCAACCGGCGGCTCAATGACAAACGGCGGCTGAACCTCTTCGGGAGCCTTCAATTCTTTTCCTTCCGCATCAGTTACCGAATACTGCGCCTTGGCATTTAGCCGGCCGCCGGCAGTTGTAACAACCACGCCGGCCGGCGCATACCCTTTTCGCTCCAGGGCGTCCGCCGCCACTTTGGCCACACGAGCCGCTATGGCGCGATTTTCGATTATGGAAAATTCATTGCGGCTGACGGTGTTGTTGTGAACAGTGGAAGCATCCACCACAATGCCTATCCCGCCGGTGATGTCTTGCACACCGGCGACCTTTCCGGATGTGCTGGCGCATGATGTGGCAAGCCACACCAAGGCCGGAAGAAAGAATAATACCCGTTTCATTATTTTTCTCCTCATTTTCTCCCGCTCCAGAACAGTAACATGGAATAGTAACAGTGCAAAAAAGAGACGCCGTTACTTCAGTGCATGCGCTTTGCGGATAGGCGCAAAGAGCCGCGCGATCACGGAAAATTATAATATAATAATCGGTAGAGGGGATAAGCCTCACCGGAGACCGTTTAGTAAACGTAATGGCGTGGGAGATAAACGGAGGGTGTTTGTATGCAAGGAAAAGAGATACCGGTTCATTCTTTCATTTCAGGAAAGCTTTTCGGGGAAGATCATTTTGTGATCAGGGTAATCGCGGTTTTTCTATTGGCCATGCTTTTCTCGGCCAGCGGCTCCCGGGCCGAATCCAAAAGTGTGTTGATGGGCGGTGAACCCGCGAAAATCGCCATATTGGAGATGGGCGTGTACAACGTGGTGTTATCCAGCGATGGACTGGGCGCGCTTTCAAATGTGGGGCAGGAGACCGAGGCCGCCGATACCGACAAAGCCCTTGCCGAAGGGTTCGATTTTAAGGCGGTGGCCAAACACGCGCTCGACAAATATAAGGAGAAACTTTCAGGCGTGAAAAAATGGCAGATGGTGTCCGCCCGGGAACTCGGCAAAGACGATGCGATAGGAAAATTCGCCCAGGCCGCGAAGGATAACGAGAATAAAATTGCCGGTTCGCCAAGTCCGGAGAGATATAAACGCTGGACGCAGGCCGACGACTTGCCGTTCGTTGAAGTTCAATGGGTGCTCTGCCCCACGTGCGGCGATTATCAAAAGGCCGTGGCGGAGGCCGCCAAGCAGTTTTGCGCCGATGCCGGGGTGGACGGGGTGTGGCTGCAATCCAACTATTTGGGCTACGGCACCAAAGGGGTAAGCAAATTCTTCAGTTCGATCACCGGCGGATCCGGCCAGGGGACGGCGATCGTCAGCGTGGTGTATGTGTTGATAGATAAGAACGGGGAGATCGCGTTCAGCACGGGAAAGACCGCCGATCAATACCGGTCGGAAGACTCGTTCGGGATGGTTGGGGGAACGAAAACGATCGACAAGGAAATGATGAAATACCAGATGGACGCGCTGGATGTCAGCGCCAAAGAGGTGGCTGAAAAGGCGGCGAAATAACCCTGTCCCAGTTGCTGAAGAGATCCGGCACAGCCGAGATGCCGCCGCGCCGCCGATGGAAGCACGCTTCCGCGGCGGACGGCGGCATTAAATTATGTGCGCCGCCTTGGGGATGTTGCGGGTAAGAATGCGGCGCCCGGTTTTGGTGATGTGCACTACATCTTCTATCCGTACGCCCCCTACGCCGGGAAGGTAGATGCCCGGCTCGATCGTAAAGACCATTCCCTCCTGCGCGGTTTCGGTGCTGCGCCAACTGACGCCGGGGGCTTCGTGGATATCCAGCCCCACACCGTGGCCGGTGCCGTGGCCGAAGTATTTTCCGTACCCTTTCGCCTCTATATAATCGCGCGCCGCGGCATCAAGCTCTTTTAGCGGCACGCCGGGAGCGGCTTTGGCGATCGCCCGTTCGTTGGCCTCCAGCACGATATCGAAAATTTCCTTCACCTTCGGTTTCGGCTTTCCCAAGAACAGTGTGCGGGTATTATCGCTGTGGTAGCCGTTCAGTACCCACCCCCAGTCGACGATAACCACTTCCCCCTTCTTCATTTTTTTGCCGCTGGCGACGCCGTGCGGCAGCGCCGCGCGCGGCCCGCTGGCGATGATGAAATCAAAGGCCGCTTTCTCGCCTCCGCGCAGCCGCAGCCGGTATTCCAGGTCGGCGGCGGCTTCCCGTTCGCGGCGTCCCGGTCGCAGCACCTCCCCGATGTCCCTAAACACCGCGGCAAGATACCCGAAGTTTTTTTCCAGCACCGCGATCTCCGCGGCATCCTTTATCATCCGCAGTTTCTCAACCGCATCGCACGGTATCCACTTGCCGCTGACGGACTTCCGCATTTTCCCCATCACGGCCACCGTCACGTCGCCATGTTCGAAGCCGATCTTCCTGGCGCGGAGCGCTTTCAGCTTTTCGGCTGCCGCTTCCGGCAGCGGCTTCGTGGCGATGACGAGGGCCATGGAATGCACCTCTTCTTTTGCCTGGGACGCGTAGCGGAAATCGGTGAAGAAGAAATTCCCTTTTGGGGAGATGACGCAGGCGCCGGCGGTGCCGCTGTAACCGGTGAGCCAACGGACGTTTTTAAGGTTCACCGTCACCAGCGCGTCCAGACCCAGCGCATCGAGCCGCGCAAGAAGGCGGCGCACCCGCGCCCTATGGAATCCGCTCACCGCCGCGCGCCGGAGTTTTTGCCGTGCCCGATCATCCGGTTCGCCGCTTCCAGCGCGAAGTAATACCCTTCCACGCCGAATCCGGCGATCACCCCCGCCGCGATGCCGGAAAGATAGCTTTTATGGCGGAATTCCTCGCGCGCGTAAATATTCGAAATGTGCACTTCGATGAACGGCACCTGCACCGCCGCCAGCGCGTCGCGCAGGGCGATGCTGGTATGGGTGTAGCCGCCGGGATTGATGATAATGAAGCCAGCCGTGGTGCGCGCCGCCTGCACTTTATCCACCAGCGCCCCCTCGTGGTTGGATTGGAATATTTCCAGGGAAATGTTCATTTCCTTCGCCATGCGCTCCAGCGTGCCGCAGATGTCATCGTAGGTGGCCGCTCCGTAAACGTCCTTCTCGCGGATGCCGAGCATGTTGATATTCGGCCCATTGATGACCAAAACTTTTTTTTCCACCGTGTCACCCCTTCACCATCATTTTGTTGGCGTTGCCCAGCCACCGTTCCAGCGTTCCCAACGCCTCCGGGCGGCTATCATCGGAAGGCTCCCGCTCCCCGCGGCTGTCCTTGCCATTCATCCCGTTTTCAATCGCGCCGCGCAGCTCTTCATACAGTTTCGCCGCCGGTTCGTGATCCGGCCACATGCGGCGTATCTCGTCCAACATCTCCATTCCTCGCGCCGGTTCGGCGGTCTCCAGATACAGCCGGGCCAGCAGTTTGCGTGCAAGCACGTTCTGCGGATTGCTCCGTATGGCGTAACCCAGGCTCTGCTTCGCTTCTTCGGGGCGGCCCAGCGCCATGAGCGCCCGCCCTTTTTGCACGTGGGCGGCGGTCAGCAACGGGTGACGGCGCAGCCCTTTGTTCACCACATCCAGCGCCATCTTCGTCCGGCCCGCGCGCAGGCAGGTGTCTGCCATCGAAACGAAAACGCGCGAGCGCGGATTCTTCACCAGCATCCGCGCGTATTCACGGATGACGGCCTCATACCATTCTTTGCTTTTACCGTGTTTCGCCACGTATTAAATTTACCATAATCCGCGCATGGGGCGGCGGTTGGCCGTACAATTATTCCATGCAACGCGCCATTACCGTTATCAGCCGCCACGCGCGCCCCCTGTGCGAGAATGCGCACGCCCACGGCTGGCGCGTATGCATGGCCGACGGATTTAACGATTGGGATGGCGCGCGGTTCGCGTTGCCGCTGACGCCGGGGGGCTTTGGGAAAACGCCGGAGGAATTTTTGCGCACGTGGGAAACCGCGCCGGGGCCGCTGCTTTTCGGCTCGCCAATAGAAGCGGCTCCGGAGGTTGTGGGAGAGGCCGGACGGAAAAAGAGGGTTCTCAACGCATCGTCCCGCGCGGTGGCGATGGCGCGCGATCTTTCATTTTTACGCGAAATGGCAACCGGCGGCATCAGGGTTCCTCCGGTTTCGTTTTACGATGCTCCCCCAAATCCCCCTGAAATGCCTTGGATCGTCAAATCATTGATAACTGCAGGGGGCACCGGCATCCGTCCCGGCGGCGAGATCAAGGGAAAGGATGAATACCGGCAACAGCTCATCGAGGGGGAAAGCATCGGCGCGCTTTTTTTCTCCTCGGCGGGGCGGAGCGATTTTTTGGGAGCGTCGATCCACCTGAACCACGGGTTTCTGTACGGCGGCGGCATATTCCCCGTTCCATTGGCATCAGACGTTGTGAACGCCCTTGAAAGTTTCGGAGTGCGCGTGACCGCCGCAAGCGGCATGATCGGCTGGTGGGGGGCCGACTTCATATTGAACGATGAGGCGTTGTGGCTTTTGGAGATCAACCCGCGCCCCACCGCCACCGCAGCTCTTTTTGCAGGATTGCGCGGCGTCGATCTGGTCGCGGCCCAGATGTCGCCGGAGGATGCGCCGGATTTTTCACGCGCGTCAAGCGGCGGGGTGATCGGCAATAAGGTGATTTACGCGCGGCACGATCTTACGTTTCACGGAAGCGCGGAGTGGTTCGCCCGGAACGCGCGGGACATCCCGCACGAGGCGAGCGTTATTGCAAACGGCGCGCCGGTGCTGACGCTGTACGCCGAGGGAACGACGATGGCGGATTGCCGCGCGGTGTTGGACGAGAAAACTGCGGCGGCATATGCGGCCTTTGCCGGGAGAAAATAAAAAAGGAGGATGTTTTTCAACATCCTCCCGTCAATCGCCGTTTGAAAAGCGGATTATTTGGCGGCGGGGGCGGCTGCCGGTATCTTGCGGGCGGCCGGTTTCACCACTTTGCCGCTGCGGATACAGCGGGTGCAGGCGCGTATTTTGCGCACGGTGCCGTTGATGACGGCGCGGACCGGTTGCAGATTCGGGTTGTAGCGCCGGCTCGTCACGTTGTGCGCGTGCGAGATGTTGCTGCCGTACACCGGCTTTTTGCCGCAGATTTCACATTCCATAGCCATGATTTCGTCTCCTCAGTTACTCAAATATAGGAAAAAGGGATTCTACACGCAACCGCCCCGCAAAGTAAAGCGTTTTTGAACTCATTTTTTGCTACGGGAAATCTCCTTCAAACGATGACTTTGTTTGTGGACATTTTATTGCCCATAAAATACTCAAAATATAATTTAATGCGTAAAAAAACAGCTTTTTATAGCCTATTTATTGTGGACAAAAAAATGGACAATTATTTGGACAATATCCGGATCAATACGCTATCATTTAGCCATGCCCCTAGAAGTAGCGGACGTCAGAAAAAGGGTTGATACCAGCCGGTTTGGACCTTTTGTCTTTCAGATGGGATTCGACACCGCCGAAATCCATTTAATCTTTCAGCGCGTGCTGGACGCGCAGGGCCGCTTCAAGAAACTGCCGCTGTCTGAAAGCGCCATCAAACTTGAAAAAGAGGTTATTGCCGGCAGCATTTACGGCACAAACACTATCGAAGGAGGCACGCTCACACAGGAAGAAACCGAGCGGATTATAAATCTTCCTCCCGAGGCCATCAGCAAAGAAGAAGAACTGCGGGCGGTGAATATTAAACGGGCATACGACTTGGCCTTGACCGCCGCCCACGATAAACAGTGGCGGTTATCCGTCGATTTTATCCGTGACATACATTCTGCTATTACTAACGGATTATCGCACCCCCACAACCTGCCGGGCCACTTTCGCAACAACCAAAAAGATACCGTAACCCACGTTGGCGACCTCACCCACGGCGGCAGATACAGGCCCCCCCAACTCAAGGCGGACATCGAACTACTCACGAACGCGCTGGTGGATTGGCACAACGAGATGGAAGATAAAAAAGTCCCCGCGTTTTTCCGCGCCCCGCTGGTCCATCTGTACTACGAGTTGATACACCCATTTTGGGATGGCAACGGCAGGGTGGGCCGGGTACTGGAGGCCACCATCCTGAAACGGGAGGATTTTCAATATGCCCCGTTCGCAATGGCGGGTTATTATCTCGCCCATATCGACGAATATTTCACCCTATTCAATACCTGCCGAAAAAATTACGAGAAGCACAGGCCATTTCCAAATACTCCTTTTATCAAATTCCACCTTGAAGGGCTACTTGAAGTAATCAACCGTCTTAGCGACAGAGTAAATAACCTTATTCACCTGATTCTGTTCGAGGTAAAGATAAAACAGCTGTTTGATGAAAAAAACATAAATAGCCGCCAATACACAATAGTCACGCAGATATTTGCCAGCGGCACCCCGCCATTGCTGTTAGAGGTGGAACATGCGCCGTGGTACAGGAGCCTGTACCTGAAGCTTTCGGATAAAAGCAAACGAAGGGATTTGAAAAAGTTGCTCGACCTTAAGCTCCTTACGCTCGATCCAAAAGAAGGGCGGCTTTGGCCAGGTTTCATAAATGAACCGTATCCGAATGTTTTCAAACGGAAGCCGGCCAATAAACAACAATAAATAACCGCCGCATATTAAAACGGGTGGTACACATGGCACGGACCGTTGCGGAGGGCAGGTGATTTTCCCCGCGCCTCATCCTTTTCGGGGGCGGTAATACCCCGGCCGGCACTTCGGGCAGACCAGGCGCAAGCGTGACCTAAAAAACCGGTGCCCCCGGGCTGCTGGTCATCTTTTTGGCTGGCGCCCTTTTTCTTACGACCGGCCTGACCATCGGGCCGAAATCACCCTTTCCCCTCGTCCAACGCGAACGAGCCGGTTTTCAGTTCTCCCGCCGGGGCGTACCGCGCGATAATAACGCCGGTGGTGGAAACCCTGCTTTCTAAAAGCCTGAAGCCTTCGGGCCGGGTTCCCCCGGCGAACAGCCGCTTTCCCTTCCCGATGGTAACGGGAAAGATAAACAGCTGGAATTCGTCTATCAGCCCGTTTTTGATGAGCGTCTGGGCCAGATTGCCGCTGCCGTACACCTGTATCTCGGGGCCGCTTTGGGCCTTGAGATTTTTTATGCCGGTTACCACGTTGCCGGCGATCTGCTCGGAATTGTTCCATGCCAGCTTCAGCCGTTTTCTGGACGCCACGTACTTTTTGACGGAATTCAGCTTGGCCGCCGTGGGGTCTGCATCCGTAACTTTCGGCCAGTAGGCGGCGAATATCCGGTAGGTGAAATGCCCCAGCAGAAGATCGAACGGGGGCGCCATAAAATCCCCCATCACCTTCCCCATCATTTCGTCCCAGTAGGTGAATTGCCAGCCGCCGTGGACGAACCTGCCGGAGCGGTCCTCGGTAGGGCCGCCGGGGGCCTGAACGACGCCGTCGAGGGTCATGAACTGGGTTATTTTCAGCTTTCTCATGGATCGGTTCCTCCCATGTTTTGATAGTGATAAAAGCGGTTTTTTGTGCTCGTTACCAGTCTAGGGCATTTTCTTATGCCGTCAAACGCGACTCAGTTCCCTTATTGGCGGCTTTTGGATACAATGGGCAATATGAAAAAAAGCACCGTTATCCTTATTGCCATCGGCCTCGTACTGTTCTTCTTTGTGGCGTGGGGCGTCAACACGTACAACTCGCTTGTGCAGCTTGACGAATCCGCCAAAACCTCGTGGGCGCAGATAGAGGTGCAATACCAGCGGCGGATGGACCTCATCCCCAACCTGGTGAACACCGTGAAGGGGGCGGCCAATTTCGAGCAAAGCACGCTCGAAGCCGTTACCAACGCCCGCTCGGCCTGGGCCAAGGCCGGCAACGCGAATGAAAAGATCGACGCCGCCAACCAGTTCAACAGCGCGATCTCGCGCCTGCTGGTGACGGTGGAAAGCTACCCCACCCTTAAGGCTACCGAAGCGTTCATGCGGCTGAATGACGAGTTGGCCGGCACGGAAAACCGCATACAGTTCGCGCGGCAAAGCTATAACGAAACGGTGAAGATGTACAACATGACCATCAGGATGTTCCCCGGCAGCATCATCGCCGGGATGTACGGTTTCACCGCGAAAACGCTGTTCGAGGCAAAGAGCGGAGCCGAGACGCTGCCGACGGTTTCGTTCGACAAGAAGTGAGGCGGTTCCTCCTTCCATTCACCTTGGTGGCGGCTTTGTGGGCCGCCGCCGCTTTCGCGGCCGAACCGGTCATTCCCCCGCCCGCCGGGCTGGTTACCGACGCCGCGGGTTTGTTGCAGCCGGGTCAGCGCAACGCGCTGGAGGCCGAATTGCGCGCGTACGAACAGCAGACCGGCACTGAAATAGCCATCCTCATCGTCAAGGATACCGGCGGAATGGATGCGTGGGAATACGCCACCAAGGCGGGCAACCAGTGGGGAGTGGGTAAAAAGGGGATAGACAACGGCGCGCTGATCCTGGTGGCGCTGGATACCCACGATTTCTGGATCGCCTGCGGCCGCCAGCTTGAAGGGGCGGTGACCGACGCCGAGGCCGGCGCGATATTCCGCGAGATGGTGCGTCCCCGGTTCCGCGCGGGGGATTTTTACGGCGGGCTGGAAGCCGCGGTGGAAGGCACCAAGCAGGCCATCAAGGGGGAGATTTTCACCGACAAACGCACTGGCCAGCGGAGCGGCCGCGGCAAGACCAGCTACTTCGATCTTTTCAGCGTTCTCTTCCCGGCCGGCATCATCCTCGTTTCGTGGATGGGGGCGGTGCTGGGGCGCTCGAAGGAGTGGTGGCCCGGCGGGCTTATCGGCGCAGGAGCCGGCGCGGTGGTGGCATACCTGTTCGGGCTGTCTCTGCTTTTCATCGGCCTTAGCGCGGTTGGGTTGGGCATTGCGGGGCTGGTGTTCGATTATGTGGTGTCAAAGAACTACAAGGATTACCGCGGCGGCGGCCCCACACCGCCGTGGTTTATGGGCGGCGGCGGATTTTTCGGCGGCGGGGGAGGTTTTGGCGGCGGGGGCGGCGGCTTCGGCGGCGGGGGATTTTCGGGCGGCGGCGGGGGCGGCAAGTGGTAGAGCCCGCGCGTTCCCGCCTGTTAATGAGATAACCGCGATCCGGGGACACCGAGTTTTGACACAAGCCTCTTTCTGAAGAGCCGTTTGTTGCCGGTCTTCAGTAGTATAAAATAGGCTTTAAAAAATAACGGGAGAATGCATGAAGATCGAAACCATCACCGTCGGGCCTATCGACGTGAACTGTTACATCCTCTATTGCGAACGCCATAAGGCCGCCATCATCGTCGATCCGGGCGACAGCAGCCGCCGCATCATTGACTTTTTGACCAGCCGCGATCTGGCCCCCAAGCTGATCGTGAACACCCATTGCCATCCCGACCACACTGGCGCGGTGGCGGCCATCACTTCGCATTACGAAATACCGTTCCTTTGCCACCAGGACGATCAGTGGATGGTGAACGACGAGGGGATGATCCAATTGGCGCACTACTACGGCCTGAAACCGACGCCGGAAAACGATGCGGTGGTGGAGGACGGCGAGAACATCGACCTGTGCGACGACTTCAGAATAGTTGTGATCCACACCCCCGGCCACACCCCCGGAGGCATCTGCCTGCTGGCCAACGGAAGGCATTTGCTCACCGGCGATACGCTTTTTCAAGGGTCCGTCGGGCGCAGCGACTTGAAGGGGGGAAACCACGACCAGCTTCTCCGCTCCATCCGCGAAAGGCTGTTCACCCTGCCGGACGACGTGATCGTGTATCCCGGCCACGGCGACACCAGCACCATCGGCTTTGAAAAGGAACACAACCCGTTCCTGCGGCAGACCGAAGGTTTTGCATGACCCATCCCCTGCTGGACGAATGGCTGGAACACCTTATCGTCGAGCGGAACCTTTCGGAAAACACCATCGATGCGTACCGCCGCGACGTGGCGGATTTTCTGGCGCACTTCAGATCCCCGTCGGCCGATGGGCTGGAACGGCTGACCACCGGCGCATTGACCGGCTATTTCAAAACGCTGCTCGACAATAATATCGGCGCCCGGTCGCGCGGGCGGAAGCTCTCGGCCCTGCGGATGTTTTACCGCCACCTCGTGGCCCACAAGCATGTGAACGCCGATCCCACGCAGAACATGGAACTTCCCGGGGCGGCAAAATATCTGCCGAAAGTGCTGAACAGCAAACAGGTTGACGCCCTGCTGGAGCAGCCCGACCGCAACTCGAGAGAGGGGTTGCGCGATGCCGCCATGCTGGAGCTTCTCTACAGCACCGGCATGCGCGTATCG
>JAKAGL010000302.1 GCA_021815535.1 bacterium | reverse complement strand
CAGCGTCATTTTCGAATCACGCCCTTTCCACAACCTGTTCATCCCCCGCTTCCCGCCAATGTTTCCTCTAGCATGAACTTCTCTTGAAACAGGTGATAAGCCAACCGCGCGATTTTCTCCCGGGTCTCCTGTCTTTCCGCACGGAGACGAAGAGCGGCGGCAACCGCCGGGTCTTTCCATATCTCAAGGCAAAAATCGCACGACACCTCCGGATGCGAACGGAGTAACGGATGCGCCCTATCAATATCGGCCAGCCATTCCAGCAACGGAAAAAACCCGGCGGTGCGGATCAACTGAAAAAGAGGATCAGTGCACCAGTCCTCATGAATAGCCGCCAATCCGCGCCCGCCGGCACGGTTAAACTGGAACGGATGGCTGACATTTTTGTTGACCAAAGCGGCGCAACAAGGGGCAACCGTGCCATCACAGCGAACCACCATACCCCCCGGCACACAGGGTGATATTCTGCCCGTGCCCGTTGGAATGTCTGTCGGCAGATGCTTGGCCCTGCCCGCCTGGCATATATATTGAACATCGAGTGATACGCCTGGCGGGAGTTTTGTTTCAATATAATTCTTCAATGCATGGTGTTCGTCCGGTACCGGCCGCGCCGTGGTCATCCGAACCGATACCCGTATGCCTTCCGCCGCCAACACCCCGGCGGCAACCAGCACAGAGCCGGGATCCACATAACCAGCATGGTATATATCCGTGGAGAGTACCCAGTATTGCAAAAAAGGGAATTTGCGCGTCATTCTCCGCACCGCGCGCTCATCTTTTGCCCAAAAGCAGGAGGTTGTTACCGCGCTTGCTATACCGGCGCGCGCGGCGGACTCGGAAAGCAACGCCAACTGCCGCGGAGCCAAAAACGGCTCGCCGCCAAAAAAGTTCACCAAACGCACCCCGCGTGAACGAAGGGCGGGGAATTGGCCTGCATAGGCCATTGCCATATCAATTGACATACGGCGCCCACCCTTTGCCTTGCTCTCCGTGATGCAGTGCCGGCATTGCAGCGGACACGCATCGGTCAGTTCCATACCGACCTGCATGGCCGAGGCCAATTGCAGGTCGGTCAGTTGTGCGCCGTTCATTTTTAAAGTCATGGGCAGCCCTCGGGAGAGGTGAACTGGCATTCCATGTATGCGCTGGAAGCGGCTGCGGTCCATCCATACGGCCTCATCAGTTCACTCCCCCTTGCAGCTTAACTATCTTTGTATTTTCGTCACCACTGAATGCAGGGAATCCGCGCCCCGCAGCTTTCCGGCCACCACTTCCCGCTGTATGGCTTTCGCGGCGGCCGTCCGGCCGAGCTCCATCAGAAGATTGCTGGTCGATACGGCCAAATTGGTGTCGACACCTTTGATATCGTAGGAATCCTGCGCATCGCCGCCCGGACGCATCTGGACCAATTCACCAATCGTCATTTTGTCAAAAGACTTATCTATCCCGGGTATCCTTACATGGGCAATATCCTCGACATTCCTGGCTACAATGTAGTGTAACTGGTTCTTGTTAGGCATTCTCGTATCCTCCTAAGCCCCTCCGGGCGCATCAATTGATAATTCCGTTCCTCAGCAACGATCAAGCCGGGAACTCCAACCCTCTATTTGGTGATGAACTTTGTATTGATGATATGTTCGGCTACGGGCCCCCGAACCTTGCTTGCCACGATCTCCCGGTTTATGGCAACCCGCGCCGCCGAGTCGGCAAGTTGACTAAGAAGACTGCTGGTATGTATGGTGAGATTTGACCCAACCCCCTCAACGCCATATGAATCCTGCAAATCCCCACCCGGCCGCATTTGGGCTAGTTCGCCGATGGTCATCTTATCGAACGGCTTGTCGGTTCCCGGAAGTCTGACCTTCCCTATATCTTGAGGTTCCTTGCTTATGAAATAATTCAACTTGGATTTGTCAGGCATACTTTTCCTCCTTACGCTCAACAAAAGACCCTTACGGGGCTCCTTGATGCATGACCTCCCATAAGGCCCTTCTTGCCGCCCCTGTAGTTATTAGATTTTAACCTTTCGGCATTTTTTGTCAATACCTTTTTGTAGATTATATCTACTACTCGGCATTTATCCTGATGGCGCCGGGAAACATCACAAGTTAAATGCCTCATATTCCCGCGGGCAGCGCTCCGCCGCCGCACTTGAAACCAAAGAAAATGGGTTAAGCCCCCGCCGAGAGATCGGAAACCAAGAAACGCCGGCCCGTTGGGCCGATGCGTGGCATAAAGCACTCGCCTGCCGGAAAATGGTAATATCACCACCGATGGCACCCTATATCACCACTGTAATCGTGGCCGCCGTGGCGTTGGCGGCACGGCTTCCCTTTTTGCGTTTTCCAATGGACGAGGATTTTGCGTACTACACCTACCGGGCACGGTTCGCGGCGCAGGGGATACGTTGGAAAAAAGACGCCTACCTCATTTACCCCGCGTGGAAGGTCCACCTGCTAGACGCCATCTACGGCGGCAAACCATCCAAAGGCGTTCAACGCATCCGCATCTTCCTTACGCTTATGCACACCGCCACCGCGCTGGTTATCTGCTTCATCACCGCCAAACTAACCGGCGTTCTGTTCGCCGGGACCGTGGCTGGACTGCTGTATGCCATCTTCGCCGCGGTTCCCTCGCTGGTGCCAAACTCGGTGAATATGGAACAGATATACCTCCCCTTCCTGCTCATAGGCATGTATCTGCTGATGCGGGGGGAGTTCGTGCTGGCCGGCCTTTTCTTCGGGCTGGCGACCATCCCCAAGATCGCGGCGGGGCTGTACATACCGGTGATGTCGCTGGCGGCGTGGTGGCAGTTCGGCATCGAGGCGGGCCTC
>JAKAGL010000301.1 GCA_021815535.1 bacterium | reverse complement strand
ACGGACAAGGAATGGTGGGTGCGCTACCGGGCCGCGAAAACATTGGCCGAAATGCCCCACCTGGCGCCTAAAAAATTCGACGAGATACGGAACGCCCAAACCGACCGCTACGCCAGGGATGTGCTGTACTATGTTGCCGCGGTAACGGGAAAGTAAGCATGAACTGGTACGCCATCATTCCCGCCGCCCAGTGGTTCTTCCTCATTTACTTCATTTTGGTCAATGCGGGATACATGCTGTTGAACGTGATCGCGCTTGCCAGCATTTACCAATACATGCAGCAGGAGGCCATACGCGGCATCGAAAAACCGTTTTCCCGCATGGAGCCCCCGGTCAGCATCATCGTTCCCGCCTATAACGAATCGGCCTCTATCGCGGCGTCCGTGCGTTCGCTCTTGCAACTTAACTACCCGGAATTCGAAATTATCGTCGTCAATGACGGGTCGAAGGACAATACCCTGGAGGTGCTTAAAAAAGGGTTTTCGCTTACCCCGGTACCCGAAGCGGCGCGCCGCCAATTACCTTCACAAACGGTGCTGGGCGCCTATATCTCATCCGCCTACCCCGAAATAAAAGTGATCGACAAGGAAAACGGCGGAAAGGCGGACGCGCTCAACGCGGGCATCAACGCGTCACGATACCCGCTCTATTGCAGCGTGGATGCCGATTCCATCCTTCAGCGCGACAGCCTGATAAAGGTGGTACGGCCCTTTTTGGAAGACCCGCACGCCATCGCCAGCGGCGGATCGGTGCGGGCGGTGAACGGATGCACGGTAAGCGGCGGATTCTTGGTGAAGTCGGACCTGCCGAAGAGTCCGTTGGTCCTTTTCCAGATCGTGGAGTATCTGCGCGCCTATCTCATCGGGCGGCTCGGGTGGTCGCAAATAAACTCCCTGCTCATTATTTCAGGCGCATTCGGCCTGTTCAAAAAGGAAGCTGTCATAGCCGCGGGGGGATACAACCCCGCCACGGTGGGGGAAGACATGGAACTGATCGTCCGGCTTCACCGGCTGATGCGGAAAGAAAAGCGGCGATACAGCATCACGTTCATACCCGACCCTATCTGCTGGACAGAGGTGCCGGAGGACCTGAAAACCTTGCGGAACCAACGCATACGCTGGCAACGGGGCCTTGCCGAAAGCCTGTTGCTGAACCTCGGCCTCTGTTTCAGCCGCCACGGCGGAGCCGTGGGGTGGTTTGCATTCCCGTTCATGATTGCCTTTGAACTGCTGGGCGCGGTTTTGGAGCTGGCCGGTTACCTTTTTATTTTCCTCGGATTTTACTTCGGCGTTATCTCCGCCAAAGCCTTTCTGGCATTCATGTTCGTCGCCGTGGGGCTGGGGGTGCTGCTTTCGGTGAACTCGCTGCTGATGGAGGAGATGTCTTTCAAAATTTACAAAAAGCCATACAACATTGTGTTGTTGTTTCTTTTTTCCTTTGCTGAGAACGTGGGCTACCGTCAGTTAAACGCGTGGTGGCGTGTCGTTGGTTTCTGGCAATTTCTGACCGGCGTGCGCGGCGGCTGGGGCGAGATGAAACGGAAAGCGCAAACGGAGGAATAACCGTTCCCGATGCCATCCCACCCCGGTGGGCGGTCACCCCGTCCCTCACCGGCCCGTAGAACCGGTCAAATCTTCTTGCCGCCTTACAACTGGAAACGCTTTGGCGAAGTTTTCAGCTTTTCTTTTTAAGACTGTTTGCCCGCTCGCTCCTGGCGGCGGTGGCGCATCTGAGGGGTTTGGCGCGGCAGGCGGATATGGGGTAATGGCAAGAATTGCACGAAGGAATTATTGTGCCGGAAGGAGGGATTATTGCGGCAGATTCCCACTGATGGGAAGCCGTATTGAAAAGACGGTTCCCACCCCTTTCTTGCTCTGCACCGATAACGTGCCGTTATGGTCTTCGATGATCTTTTGAACCGTTGACAGCCCGAGGCCGGTCCCCCCCTCTTTGGTGGTGTAGAACGGCTCGAAGATGCGGGACATCTCCGCTTCCTCCATTCCCTGGCCGTTGTCGGCGAAAGTAATAACGCATTCGCCGGCCGGGCCGCCGCGGCTCGCCGCCTCTGTGCTAATCGCGATGTCGCCGCCGTTCGGCATGGCCTGCGCCGAGTTCAGCATAAGATTCCAAAACACCTGCTTGAGCGATTCTTGGTCGCAGGTCAGCCGTATCCCTTCTCCGATCTGCGTGGTCACGCGCACAGTACCCGCATAACGGTTGTCATTTTTGAACAGCGTCACGGCGTCGGCGATAAGCGGGGCAAGACGCACGTCCGGCACCTTGCGGGTGTTCGGCTGGGCGTATGAAAGAAACCGGGTGATAATGCCGTTGAGCCTGTCCGTTTCGCGCAGGATTATCGCCATGAGCCGGTCGTGGGGCGCTTTCACCTCGTGCTCCAAAGCCCCTTTCATAATCTGTATGGAACCGCTGATGGAACCGAGCGGATTGCGGATTTCGTGCGCCAGGCCCGCCGCCATCCTGCCGACGGCGGCCAGCCGCTCGGATTTCGCGATGGCATCTTCCATTTTTTTGAAATGGGTGATGTCGTGAAAAATGATGATGACCCCCAGCACTTCCCCATCGGAATTACGGAAAAGCGATGACGTAGCGGCAAGTATTTTTTTTTCACCGCCGCCTTCATAAACCCATTCGGTCTTCTTCGGCTGCTCGTTTTCAGGGAGTACATTCTGGTGTTCCAACGCCGGAAATACCTCACGCAATGTTTTTTTCATGAAATCGGCCGCGCGTATTCCCAAAATCATCTCCGCGGCGGGGTTGGCCGAAACGATGCGCCCATCAAGGTCAAGTGCGATAAAGCCGCTTCCCATAGATCGG
>JAKAGL010000048.1 GCA_021815535.1 bacterium | reverse complement strand
TACCAACACCTTTCCCGGTTCCAGCACACCCAGGATATGCGCCTTCCGGAAAAGAATGGGGCTGCCGCCATCGAGCCGGATAACGGTGGGTGTGAGGGTCGCTTCCACCGCACCCGCCGCGGTTATGGAACAGGTGACGGTGATGGCCGTGCCGATATCGCGGTACTGGGCTTGCGGGGCGATGTACCCCTCCGCAATGCCATAGCGGAACAGAAAGGCGGCATCCGTCACGCGGTCCGAGATCACTATTCTTCCTTCCGCGCCGGCATCAACCAACAGCTCCTGCCGCCCGAACGTGGGCAACCCGTTTTCGGCCGACAGCGGCGTTCCCTCCACGCCAAAAAAGAGATCGAGGCCGTCTTTCAGATGCCCTTGTCCCCAATCGCCGGTGCTGAAAAACCAGCGTACCGATTCTTGCCCCCGGTTACGGGGCATCAGCGCGGCGGTTATCCGCACCCGGCGGGGCCGGACATCGAGCCTTTTCAGTTCCCGACGCACCGCTTCAAGATTCGCCGGCGAATCACGCACTATGAGGGAGTTGCTTTTCGGATCGGCAACAATCCTCCCTTGCTCTGATAGGAATTTTGAAAGCGGCTCCACCAGCGGCTCCGCGTCGACGTAAAATACCGTCAACACGTCCACCTGCATTTCGGCCCACGCCGAGCCGGCAAAGAATACAGTTATCAATAACAGCACCGCAAGCATTCCGCGCATGACGGCTATCCCAGGAAAAAATAGCGGAGTAAAAAGGCCGCCGCCAGCACATGGATGATCGGATGCGTTTTGGGCAGTTTTCCGATACCCGGATGTAGCGCGCTGTACGCGATTAGGCCGAATGCCAGCCCCTCGGTAATGGAAAAGGTGAACGGCATGGCAACCATTGTGAGAAAAGCCGGGATCGCTTCAACCGGATTTTCCCACTCCACCTGGGCCGCCAGCGGCACCATGAAGGAACCGACCACGATCATGGCCGGGGCGATGATCGGATAAAGAAAAATACCGGGGGCTGTTTCATATCCGCCGCCAATCATCCGTGCCAGTGGATATATGAAAAGCGCCAGCAGGAACATGCCGCCGGTCACCACAGCACTGAGGCCCGTGCGCCCCCCTTCGGCAACCCCGGTGGAACTTTCGATATAGCTGGTCACGGTGCTGGTTCCCAGCAACGACCCGGTAATGGTAGCCACCGCATCCGAAAGCAATGCTTGCCGGGCTTTGGGAATTTCACCATCTTTCACCAATTGCGCCTCGTGCGCAACGGCCGTAATGGTGCCGATACTGTCAAACAACACCATCACGGTGAAAGTGAAAACCGCAACACCGATATGCTGCCGGCTTAACGCCCCCGATACATCGATCTGCAATATTGTGGGCATGATCGAAGGAGGCATGGCGGCGATCCCGTGCCACTGGGTGTACCCGGCAGCCAACGACCAGATGGCGGCAAAACCGATACCAATCAGAATGGCCCCCCGCACCCGCAATGCCATGAACAGAGCGATGACAAGTACGCTGACGAGCACCATCGGGGCCGGACCGTGGCTGATATGTCCCAGTTTCAGTATAGTGCCGGGGCTGGCGGTCACGACACCGCCCCATTCAAATCCTATCAACGCAATGAACAGTCCAATCCCGGCCCCGATAGCGTATCGGAGAGCGGCTGGTATGGCCCGCATCACCCGGTCACGCATGCCGCCCAGAGTAAAGAGCGTGAATATTACTCCCGAAATGAACACTGTTCCCAACCCCTGTTGCCAGGTAAAGCCGTAGCCCCCCATCACCGCACCGCCGCATACGGTGAAGGCAAAAAAGAAATTCTGCCCCATGCCGGGGGCCTGCGCTATCGGCAAATTTGCCAACAGCCCCATTAGGATCGAGCCGAAGGCCGCGGAAAGACAGGTGGCGGTGAGAACCGATCCGAAATCCATCCCGGCCGCGCCCAGCACCGCCGGTTGGACGAATATCACGTAGGACATCGTGGCAAAAGTGGTCAGCCCGGCCAACATCTCCGTGGAAATGTTGCTCTTCCGTTCTTTAATTTTAAAAAATCTCTCAATCATAAGATGATTGATTATACCCCCGGCATCCCCCATAAAAACAAACAGCCGCTTTCAGCGCGCCTTTTTATCCGTCATTGGTTTTTCCCGCGCCATCCTTGATGTGGATACCCGGGTGTTTTCTCACTTTGGTTGAATGCCATGAGGTAGAGGGTTATATTGGACGCATGGGGCTGGATTAGGAAGAATCGCAATGCGCAAACCGATAAATGGCGTCATCAATATTCTGCTGGTGGAAGATAATCCGCCGGATGCCTATATGGCGCGGGAAGCCCTCGCGCAAAATGGAACTATCTCCTTTGCGATCACGCATGTGGAGCGCCTCGCCGAAGCCTTGGCGTTGCTGGAGCTTGAAAAAAAACGCTTCGCCGCCGTATTGTTGGATCTCACGTTGCCCGATGAACGGGGGATCAATTCTCTTCTGCGGATCAGCGCCGCGGCTCCGGACATGCCGGTCATCATATTGTCCGGCCTCGACGACGAAGAAATTGCATTAAAGGCGGTACATCTGGGGGCACAGGATTACCTGATAAAAGGGGGGAACAGCATGGCCATACTTCCCCACGCCATACGGTACGCAATCGAACGCCAACAGGTTGAATCCGAACTCAGGGCGGCCAGGCGCCATGCGGAGAATGCCACCCGCCTGAAAGACAAATTCCTTTCCGTGGTGGCTCACGACCTGCAAGCACCTCTTACATCCGTCATCACGGAAATCAAAATCGCCACGATGGACACGGATGAGCCGCTCTCCCATCGCCATGCCCGGACGCTCAAACATGTGCTGGAAACGGTGGAAGAAATGTCGTCCATGCTTGAGGAGCTTATCAGCATCAGCCGTATTCAAACCGGCTCCATCACCACCCAGCCCCGTTTCTTCGATGCGGCCTTTGCGGTCATGTCAGTTAAGGACCGCCTGACACACGCCGCCGCCATAAAAAAGGTCGTGATCGCCAACAATATTCCCCCCCATATGCGCCTTTACGCCGATCTCAATCTGTTCAGCGAAGCCCTTTTCAACGTTGTTTCGAACGCCATCAAATTCTCGAATCCCGGCGGAACGGTCTATATCTCCGCGCCACGGGACGTGCCGGGCGCCTTGGCCGTGCGCGACGAAGGAATCGGCATGAACGCCGAGGCGTTGACCAAAATTTTCAGGCATGAGGAGAAGTTCACAACCACCGGGACCGCCGGTGAAAAAGGAACAGGGCTTGGGATGCCGCTGGCCCAGGACATTATGCAAGCCCATCACGGAACCATCCGCGCTGAGAGCACCCCGGGAGCGGGCAGTGTTTTTTACCTATTCCTTCCGGAAGTGCGGCCTGAAATCCTGATCGTGGACGATGACAACTTGACGCGTATCATGCTTAAAGACCTGCTGGAAGGACTTGACGCGCGAATACTGGAAGCGGAGGATGGCAAAAAGGCGCTTGCCTTGCTGGAAGAAAACACCCCTCACCTGATGATTATCGATGCCATGATGCCGGTGATGGATGGCTTTGAACTGCTGGAACGATTGCGGAAAAATCCGAAAACACAACTTATCCCTACCATCCTTATCACCGCCAATTCAAATATCAACGCACGGGAGAAGGCGTTCAATCTGGGAGCCGATGATTTTATTACCAAACCTATCATGATAGAAGAGTTGCTCCCCCGCGTCCGGCGCTTCCTGATCTGAATCATTACAATGGTATAGGGGCATAATAAACCCATTTTGCCGCCACAGCACAGTGGAAGAACAGTTCGGATCCGTATAAACAAGCATCGGCAAAGAAACAGACAGGGCTGAAATAATAGAAAAATCGGTCGCCTTGGGGGAGGTTAGGGGAATCTGAGTAAGGAGGCTTATCCTTAGACAGCAAGGCGACCGATTTCGTATTCTTTATGATCTAAGGGTTCTTATTCCCTTCTCTCAATTACATTATACGCCTAAAAACCCAGGTTGGTATTCATATCCGGTTTAGGTATAATCCCGTCAATGGAACACATTTATAAAGAGGCAGTTCGCTCTCACGCATCGGTTATTCAATTACTTAGCACAGACATAGCTGTATCTTTAGCTGTAGCGGCCATTGCGCGGACAGCCGCTGAAACGCTTAAGAACGGCGGCAAGATATTGCTTTGCGGCAACGGGGGAAGCGCCGCCGATTGCCAGCACATCGCGGCCGAACTGGTTGGCCGTTTCCGCAAGGACAGGCCATCGTTAGCCGCCCTTGCACTCACCGTAGACACCTCTGCCATCACAGCAATAGGTAACGATTATGACTTTGCATCAATTTATGCCAGGCAAATTGAAGGGCTGGGGAAACCGGGCGACCTTCTGATCGGCATCACCACCAGCGGCAATAGTCCGAACATAATACAGGCAATATTGAAGGCAAAATCAATGGACATCAAAACCGTCGGCCTCACCGGCTCAAATCAGGATTCGAAGATCGCGGCATCCGCTGATGTCTGCGTTCACATCCCCTCGTCCGACACGCCGCGGATACAGGAAGCCCACATCCTGGTCGGCCACGTCATCTGCGCACAGATCGAGAAAGAGCTGTTCGGCGCCTGAGGCGAACTATCAGCTACTTCACATTAATGGTCCAGCGGGTGAGCCGCGAGGCGAGCCGAATGTTCAGCCCCCCCTTGCCGACCGCGATGGACTGTTGATCCGGCTCCAACTCCACATAACCGGTCATCGCGGTCCAATCGCACCGCACCCGTTTCACCTTCGCCGGAGTCAACGCGGCGGCAATGAATTCCTCCGGGTTCTCCGACCATTGAATGATGTCGATATTTTCCCCTTTGAGTTCCTTGATGATGTTTTTCACCCTCTGCCCCGCCGGGCCGATGCACGTGCCAACCGGGTCAACATTCGGCTTGGTGCTGATGACCGCCACTTTGGCCCGGCCGCTGGTATCGCGCGCCAACGCCTTGATCACCACCGCGCCATCGGCCACTTCAGGCACCTCGCGGGCAAAGAGGTGGCGTAACAACAGGGGGTGTGTGCGTGAAACGCTGTACACCGGTCCATCGCCGCCTGGCTCTGCTCCGACTATTATGACCTTGATCACCTCGCCATTATGGAAATTTTCGCGGAAGGCCTGTTCTTTCCGGGAAAGCACCGCCAAGGTTTCGCCCGCTTTGAGCAAATACTCGTCTCGCTCGCTTTTGCCCACCACGGTCGCCACGATCAGCTTGCCGTAATCCGCCGCCAGTGCCGCCACCCGCTGTTCCATTTCCAATTCGCGCAGGTTCTTGCGCATCACCCCGCGGGTGGTTTGGGCGGCAAGTCTTCCCAGATCGGGAAAATCGAACGGTATCTCCAGAATATCGCCGGAACAGACATCTTCCTTCACCGCCTGTGCCTCTGCCAGGGATATTTCGCTGTCATCCAGCGGTTCATCCTTCACCATCAACACCTGGGTCAGCGAAAACGTGCCGTCATCTGTATTGAATTTGGCGCGCAGGTTGTGCTCGCCGCTTTTGCGTTGCGCGGCCAATGCGATGCCGCTTTCTATGGCAGACACCAATACTTCGCCACCAATGCCCCGCTCGCGCGCGGCTTCATCTATTATTTCTTTAAGATCCTGTTTCATTCGTCAAAATCCAGTCTGGCCCTCGCCACATCGTTGAAGTTAAATTCCACCGGCGCACCCTTTTCGGAAACGATCCGGTATTTTCCGCCGCCTGCCGCTTCCAATATGCCGTCGGCCTTATCCGGCCCGGCGAATCCTTTCCTGAACACCACACGGGCAAAGTTCCCCGTACTTTTGGCGAAATGCTCCTCCTTGGTCAACTTGCGGGTAAGGCCCGGCGAGGAAACTTCCAGCACGTAATGCGCCGCAAAAATATCCTCCACATCGAGCAATGCCGATATCTGGTGGCTTACCGTTTCACAGTGAGCCAGCATCACCCCGCCGGGCCGGTCGATGTATATCTTCAAATGCTGATGAGGGCCGCTGGCAAGGGCATCTACATCATATAGCGTCAGCCCTTCACGCTCGAGGATCGGCACGAGCATTTCCCTTATCCGGTTTTCCGCACTCATTTTTTTACCTCAGTCGTTGTATTGGGCGGCAGATACCGCAGGCCGGCGATCAGCAGCCGCACCGAAAGAGTCTCCGCCACATCGTCGGGATAATCCTGTTTCTGCAAGTCGATTTTCGCCTCGGTTATCCGCATCAGTTTCTGGTCGTTCTCCAATTCCCGCATGAAATTTGCCAGCGCCGACAGCGGTGCGTTAAACGTCACGCTCAAATTGAGGACGCGATACCCCTGGAAATCAGCCGCCTTCTCCGGCTTGCTTGTCCCGAGAGTGATACCGGCCGCCAAAGCCTTCGCCCGCACCAATTCGGTCATTTGCGCGGCGGCCAGTGAGTCGGTATCGGCGGTAAAACTGGCGGCCACCACCGATTTCAATGCCGTGTCGTAAACTCCCAGCTTTTGCCCTTCCGCACCGGCGCCGGCGACCACCGCCCGGTAGCGGTCAACCCGGTCCGCCAACCCGGCAATTTCGCCATCCATTTCGCGATAGCGGTCCTGCAGCGGTTCAACCACAGCGAAGTACATCAGGATGACAATGATAACGCCGCCGCCATACAACAGCCAGAGCCGGTCGCGACGGGAAAAACGGGACAAATCCATCATTTGCACTCCATCCCCAATTTGAAACGCTCCCCGGCGGGAGTGGTCTGAACCGCCGCCAGCATCTGGGCGTTTTTCATGTCGGCTGTCCCCTCCATCGTCTTTAGCAACGCAGCGGCGTTGGTGGAGATGCCGGACATAGTCACCACGCAGGGACGAAACTCAAGTTCGGTGATAAACGTGTCCCTCGGCAACCCGCCGGTGAGGGCCGTAAGCATTTCGAGATTAAATGACCTTTGGGCGGCAAAGGCATTGAACCCGTTAAATTGGGCCCGGTGCTCCCCCATCTTCAGCTGCAATCCTTCCCCTTGGCGGGCATCCCGCTTCAATGCGGCCAATTCCGCCTGGAACCCGCGTACCGCTTTCCACCGGACGCCATAAGCGGTGCCGGCCCACGCCACCAACAATACGGCGATAACCGCCGCCGCGCCACGCGACAGACGCCGGGCGACATGATGCCGCAGGCGCCGCTGGGCTTTGGGAATAAAATTAAATGCCGTCCCATCCTGATAAAACCCTGCCGCGGCGGTCGCAGCGGCCGCGTATTCCAGCCCGTCATTCCCCTTTTCCGCGGGGAGCGTTTTCACTTTGGCATTTTTCAGCTCTACCCGCGAAGCAAGACGGTTTGCCACCGCCTGCCGCAGCCGTAATACGCCGCCGGTCAAGAAGAGAGTTCCCAGGTATTCCGGAAGATTATCGATACCGGTCACCAACTGGAGCCGGTTGAGCTCGGCGGCGATCTGATCGGCCGCCTGCGGGGCGGAGGTATCGGCCAGAATGCCAACACTGAAAAAATCCTGCCCGTCCAGTTCCGGCTTGAAACGGAACCAACGGGAATAGACAATTCTCTTCCCGCGCGCCAACGTCAGACCAAAGCCGTCACGCGCGATATCGAGGCTGGCGCGAGGGGCATCCCCGGCCGCGGGCAAAAGCGCCCCCGAAAACACTGAAACGATATCGGCGTGCAACCCCGCCGCACGGGCGGCATTATAATAGGCGTTATAATCATCCAGCTTCAGCCCCGCGAGATTCACGATATAGCCGGTATCTGTCCGCTCCGATACCGTGTAAGCATGGACAAGACGGTTGGCGGGGATGGGAAAATGGCGCGGCACCTCGAATTCCATCATTTGCGCCAGTATCTCGGCATCACGTGCCGGGATATGAGTGGACGTGACGTGGAAAAGGGATTGTGGCAACAGGATTATAAGATAATCAGGATCGTTTGAAATACGGCCAAGTGCTTCTTTTACCTGCGTGGCGGTGGCATCCTGCAAAAAGGAGCCCCGAATCAAAGCCGTCCCCTTCTCGCCCCCCCCTTGCAGCCCTTCGGCGTACACGGCGGCGGCAACGAAGCCGTCCCTGATATCAACAACCGCTATTTCACGCATATACGCCGGTTATTCTAACCTTAGTGGCGGGTCAAAACGCAAAATCTTTTTCACACGCCGCAACTTTGGCCATTCCCGCCTGGCTGAAACAGCCTTCCGAGGACCATCCCATATTTTTTTATCCGGTGGTATAATCACCGCGTAAGGCAGCGCCTGTGGAGGTGAATAATGGCCGATCGATCCAGATCACTAAAAGCAAACAAAGCCGGCGTATTTTTTGTCGATGCCACCTGCATCAACAGTGGCGCTTGCCGCGCTGTGGCCCCCGCCATTTTCGCCGAAAGCAATGGGCAATCATTCGTTCAACACCAGCCGGTAAACGATGAAGAACGCGTTTTGGCCCTGATGGCAAGCTTGGCTTGCCCTGCCGGTTCCATCGGCCCTTCGGGGGAAGAGGCAGGTTCGCCGGCCCACAACCTCTTTCCGCAGAAGATCGCGGATCACGTGTACTACAATGGCTATAATTCCCCCCTCAGTTTCGGCGCTTCTTCATATCTTATCCAACGGCCGGATGGAAACATGCTCATCGATGCGCCGCGTTTTGAACTGGAACTGGTAAAACGCCTGGAACAGATGGGGGGCGTGAAGTTCATGCTGCTCACCCACAAAGATGACGTGGGGGAACACGAGCGGTTTGCCGCACATTTCGAATGCAAGCGGATCATGCACCGTTCAGATCTGCATCACGGATTGAACGCGATTGAGATGGCGATTGAAGGCGTTGAACCGGTACGCCTGGCCGACGACCTGCTTGTTATCCCGGTACCAGGGCATACCAAAGGCTCCATCTGCCTGTTGCATGGCAGGTTTCTTTTCACCGGCGATCACCTCGCACAAAACCAAAACCGAACCCATCCCACAGCCTTTAGCAACCATTGCTGGTATTCGTGGAAAGAGCAAACCGCCTCGATGAAACGGTTGGCGGCGTACGACTTTGAATGGATACTCCCCGGTCACGGCGGCCGGGCATACTATCCGTTGAGGGAGATGAAGCAAAAAATGGCCGAATGCATCGCCTGGATGGAAAACGTGAAAACGGGAGCCTGAAATTCTTTTTCAGCAGCATATCTTATGGCCCCGGATTCCCGGATGAAAAAGGGTTTCAGCGCGGGACTGCTTATATGGGTTCTTCAGGTTATTTGATAAAATAAAGACGCAGGGAAAGGAGTGAGCACCATGACGAAAAGCGAGATTGAAGAGTTCTCTAAAGCTCTGGCCGCCAATTCTCCATATATCCTAAGGACGAAGGAAGATGTGTTACGGACCATCCTTGTAAGAAACATCCAGCTTTCGGAATGGAACAGCGACTGCTTCCGCCGTTACAACAACTGCACAAATGAATTCTGTGCATGGTACAAGGAATGCATGAAGGCGCCCGAAGCGTGAAATGCCGCGAGCGGGATGACCATGATTGATAGCATTGAACCGAGAACGCAAAACGATTAGACTATTTAAAATGAGAAATTACAGCTTGACGCTTGTTTTTATCTTAATGCTGATCGTTCCTTCTTCAGCCCTCGCGGCGATCTATCGTTTAGACAATGACCACACCAGCATCACCTTTTCCGTGAAGCATCTCAATATTTTTACCGTCAAAGGAACCTTCTCTTATTTCGACGGCAGTTTCGATTTCGATGAAAAGGATTGCGTTATCAAAAGTGCAAAGATCGACATATTGACGGAAACCGTGGATACCGGGATAGCCAAACGTGACGACTTCTTACGTTCACCGGATTTTCTGGATATTAAAAAGTACCCTTCGATCACTTTCAAGCTGAAAAGCTCCCGCTCTCTGGGAAACAATCAAATCCATGCTGTTGGCGATATCACGATCCGCGGCATCACCAAAGAGATCGCCCTTGACGGGGAGTTTCTTGGAACGGTGATAGACAACGTGGGGAATGAACGGGCTGGATTTACCGCCCATGGAACGCTTAAACGCGGGGATTTTGGGATAACCTGGAACCAACCCCTGCCAGGAGGAGGTTTTATGGTTGGGGAAGACGTGGGCATATCGTTGGAGATAGAAGGCATAAAAAACAGATAAAAAGGGATTTGGCGTTCTGCCGTGCCGCCAACCATAATAATGAGGCCATCATCATTGTCACCGGCGATTTGACATCTCAAGGAGGATAAATGAAGAAAACGTTTTTGTTGGCCATAGTGATGGTTTCGTATCTTGCCACGCCCGCGGCGGCAGCGGATTACATCATTGATAAAGACCAAACGAACATCGGCTTTTCCGTAAAACATATGCTGATATCGAACGTAAAAGGACGGTTCAGAAACTTTTCAGGCAGTTTTTCCTTCGACGAAAAAACAAAATTATTCTCCCGCGCGGAATTAACGGTGAACGCTGACAGCATAGACACCGAAGTCACGAACCGTGACAGGCATTTACGTTCCTCCGATTTTTTGGATGTGGAAAAATGCCCCAAAATCACTTTCAACCTGAAAAATTCGGAGGTGCTGGATGACGGCACCTTGCGGGTCACCGGGGATCTGACCATCCACTGCATTACGAGGGAAATCATGCTTCAAGGAGAATTTCTCGGCGCGGCAAAAACCCCGATGGGTGTGAAGGTTGCCGGGTTCACCGCCACTGGAAGAATCAACCGCGGCGATTTCGGCCTCAAGTGGAATCAGGCGCTTGAATTGGGCGGGGTGTTGGTGGGCGAAGAGGTTAAATTCCAGATCGAGGTTGAAGGTATCCAAAAGCCATAATGGCAGCGGACCGTTCTGGAATTATTTTCATTCATCTTCTCCAGCCGACGATTAAAGAATAAACCGGCACTGCAATACGATAGAGCCATCCTGTCAAATTAGGAGGATCGCCGTTGGAAAAGTATCAATGCAGCGTTTGCGGCTACATCTATGATCCTGAAAAAGGGGATCCGATCGGGCACGCTGCCCCCGGTACGCCATTCACGGCACTCCCGCACTCATGGACCTGCCCGCGATGCAACGCGAGAAAAGACAAGTTTCACCCCGGCGTGGTAATGCCGGAAAAACCGTCGGTACTGGCCCGGCTTTATTTCGCCGAAGACATCGCCTACTACGTCATTGCCTTCATCCTTTTTCTTTCGGCAGCAACGCTCATCGGCATCGCGGTAATGCACTTGGCCAAAGGCCTTACCACCATCAATATCCTTAACGTGGTAAACGACGTGTTGCTGGTAGTCATCATTTTGGAAATTTTCAGCACGGTATTGCTGTACCTCACCGAGCGGCGCATTTCACTCACGCCATTCATCCTCATCGGCGTCATCTCATCCATCCGGCGCATTCTTATGGTGAGCGCCATGATGAGCGTGCAGGTGGATATGGCCGCCGAATTATTCGACCGCTCCATCAAAGAGCTGGTGGTGAGCACGGGGATCGTGATAACCCTGATTGTTGCCTACTATCTTCTAAGCAAGGTACTCCCGTCGGCGGAGCGCTGCGTAGGATGCCTGGGGACGGAGCGGCGGGAAGAATAATCCCGCCTATGCCGGCGGACGGAGCCGGAAAACGTCAGTCGTGGTAGAACACGACCGGCACAAACTCAGGCACCACTTGATGTTTGTGCGCAAGTTCGCGAAAAGACCGCTTCACATCATCTTGCGAAGCGCCTTTTGACAAATTAAGAATTTTGTAGTAATCTTTGGACATAAATCACGCAACATGTAACATATAACACGCAGCACAAGAGGAGAAAAACGTTGTGATAAAAAAACCGCCGTGGCTCTTTATTTATTTCAGAAATCATTTTCAGCACCCTTTCATAATAATTGAAGCTGCAAACGGCCATGAATTATGGCTTGGCTCAATCGGTAAAGGCGA